>JANNYO010000301.1:0-8556 GCA_031410115.1 Rhodanobacteraceae bacterium
CCCAGCAGTTATTCGGTCGAAGTCAGCGAGTTGCTGAGACACTTCAGCTTATCGGCAAATTGATTAGCTCGCAATTGTATTCTACCCCCTCATCCCAACCTTCTCCCCACAGTTCGCTTGTGGCTCCGAACCAAATCCCTAGTGGGGAGAAGGAGCCCGTTATCGAGGTTTGTAGTTTTCGCTGCTGGGCGTGGACTACTTAACTGATTCGAGGCCCCCCTCTGCCAGCTGACGATGTTGACCGAATAACTGCTGGGCCGCGTTGCCTGTAAGCCTGCGCAACTGGCGCTCGCGATGCACAAGTTTGCCAGCGTGGCGTTTCGCATCAATCCTTGAACCGGTCATACCGCAGTGATGCCTTCAGGTTAAAACGCTGTCATCCACGATTTTAGTAAGAATTGGCGAAGGCATTCGGCTTATCCTGGCTCTTTGAGCGAAACCCCATGCCCGCAATAACCAATCTTGCTGTCGAGAACGTATTCGCAAGCTACCCGGCAGCCATTCGTGTGCAACTACTTTTGCTGCGCGATCTGATTTTCAAAACCGCAGCCACTCTGCATGAGGTGGGCGAAATCGAGGAAACACTGAAGTGGGGCGAGCCTGCTTATCTGACTTCAACTAGCGGCAGCGGCAGCACCATTCGGCTTGGCTGGAAGGCGTCCAAGCCGAATACCTATGCGATTTATTTCAACTGTCAAACCAGTTTGGTAGCCACCTTCAAAACGCTGTTTCCGACGGAGTTTAGCTTTGAAGGCAACCGCGCCATCCACTTTGAACTATCCAAGCCAGTTGCCTTTGACGCACTGGCGCTGTGTGTGGCGGCGGCGTTGCGATATCACCTTGATCAACGCTAAATGGAATCGCTAAACAGGGGCACGCACACATCCATTTCGCTCAGGCAAACATCGCTTCCAAAGCCTCAACGCGAGCCTTTAGCGCATTGATCTCGGCGTGCAACTCGGCGATATCGGAACTTGACTCATTTGCCGTGTCGCCTGTTCGGCGAGACTCCCGAGCGGGACGCGAGAAATTAGACACTTGCTCCGCCGAACTGCCTGACATCACGCGTTTTTCTGGGCTGCTTTCACGGCCCGCAGTTGCCGCTGCCTGCTTCATTGCGGCGTCGCGCTCGCCGAGCAAATGCACATAGCGTTCTTCACGCTGGCCGGGCATACGTTCCAGTTTGAACACCAATTCGCGTTCGCTCAAACGATCCAACACGTCTTCCAAATGCCCGAGCGTTTCAAAGGCATGTAGCCGATGCCCGTTCTGGCGCAGCTCGCCGGTGGTTTGCGCGCCGCGCAGCATCAGCGTTGCCAACACGCATACCGCAGGCCCGCGTAAATCTAGGCAGGAACCTAATCTATGTTCGTACTTCACCGCACCACGGTCAGGCGGGTACACTTCCTTGGCAAGCTTTAAATCGATTAACTCCCGCAATGCCATGCCCGCCGTGCGTTCATCAAAATTCACCACTGGCTCACGCGAGGTTTTTTGATTGCAGCCCACTTTCGTGCCATTGAGTGACAGCGGATATTGCTCGGGTGTGGTCAGTGATTTTTCAATCAGCGTGCCCAATACGCGCAATTCGGCAGCACCTAATATGCGCGGCAGGCTAGGGTAGGTATTGGCGGGTGCGCTGGCAGCGGTGGCGTCGCTCATGGATGGATCCTTGCTAAAAATTTGCCGCAGTTTGCCTTAAAGTGTTCGCAAAAATCAGCGCAAATTCTGGCATGCTAAAAAACTTGTATCCTTTGTTGAGCGGTTATGGCGAAAGTAAAAGCATTCCGGTCGGGCGCACATGATGAGCCTGGGTTCTACAGTGATTTTGAAGTGCTGCGTAAAGCGGTTTTGCAGGTAACCGATATCGCCAACAATAACAATAAGTATTATGCCGTTGAGCTGCATCAGGGCTTGGGCGATGCGGCTGCGGGTATTTCGCGCTTTCGCGTGTTTACCCATTACGGGCGCACGGATGATTTAGAAACCAACCCGAATGCGGGCGCAAAAGAATCGCGCTACATCGAAGATTTGGGCTCGGCCGAAGCCTGTTATTTGCAAATTTTCAAGGAAAAATCCAGCCCCAGCAAAGGCTATAAAGAAGTTTTTCTCGCTTCATCAAACATCGGCTCAAGCAAAGCGCGCGGCACCTCGAGTGGTGAGGTGGATGCGAAAACCTTGGAGCGTATTGAGGGCGAAAAAGAGAAACGAGCGGCGCGCCCGCCGTCGAGTTTGAGTCCAGATGTGCAAACCCTGATTCGCTACATTTATGCCGAGGCAACCAACGCTTTGACAACGACGGTTGCGGCGAAAATCACCGCGAACGGCATTGAAACGCCGCTTGGGGTATTGACACTTGGGCAGATTGAACGCGGCGAGGCGGTGCTTTTGCAGCTCTATACACTGCTACAAAAGCAGAGTGCGGACGCTGGGAAAGCAAGTAAAGCGAGTGAGGCCAAATTTGCCGCTGCGACGCAGGAATATTCGGGCGAGTTTTACACCTGTATTCCGCACCGGATTGGTCGCACCCGCGAAGCCATTGCCTCCAGTGTAATTAATAATTTAGAACAGTTTGAGCAAAAGCAAGAAACCTTGCAGTTAATGAAAGATATGTTGCAGGTCAATGGTGATTCTGGCAGTGTGCTATTTAGCGACGAGATTGACTTAAAATATCAGGCGCTTAAATGTGGCGTGATGATGGTGCAACCAAATAGTATCGAGTTTCAGCGCGTGGCCGAGCATGTAATCAAATCGCAAATTAAGAATAAAGCAATTAAGGTGCGCAATATTTATACCTTAAAGCGCGACCATGAATATGATGTGTTTCGCGGTGATATTGATAACCAACGTGAGTTATTTCACGGTTCACGCGTGAAAAATTGGGTGGGTTTGCTGTCGCGCGGTATTTTAATGCCAAAAGTTGCCATGAGTATGGGTGTCAATCGCACTGACGCGGGTTGGCTGGGAAATGGCATCTATTTTGGCGATGCATCCTGCACCGCCGCGTTTTACACCACCGCAGGCGCCAAAGGCTCGCGCTTTATGGCGGTGGCGCGCGTGGCTTTGGGTAAAATGAAGGAATTTACCAAAATCACTTATGGCATCGAAAAGGCGCCGGATGGTTTTGAGTCTTGCCATGGTGTGCGCCATAAATTATTGCGGCCATCACAGTTTGCCGATGATGAGTTTGTCATCTATGCGCAAAATCAGCAGCGCTTGGAATACTTGGTCGAATTTAACACATAGAGATTTGTTATTGCGAACGCAGTGATGCAATCTTGTCTGCCGTGTCGCCTTCCGGCGAGACTTACGCGTGGAACTTAGACTGCCATACAGCGAAGCTCCTCGCAGTGGCGAAATAGCTTATCAATTTTTCATTTTTCATAAGGTCAATCATGCAAGTCAAAGTCGTATTAGCCGACGTTAACCCGAAAATGATTGCCGCTTGGCGGCACAGTTTTGAATCCAATCCGGAAGTTGAAATTGTGCATGGATCGATGCTGGATCAGGCCGTGAGCGCCTGGGTGAGCCCGACCAACTCCGCCGCACGCATGGACGGTGGTTTGGATTTGGTGATCAAGAATTTTTTGGGCGCCCAGGTGGAGCGCGCGGTGCAGGCGCAGGTCAAGTCTCGCCACGCCGGCAACATGCCGGTTGGCTATGCGGTGGTGGTGCCGAGTGGCAAACCGCAGCCGCGTTTTCTCGTGTCGACACCAACCATGGTGGGCTCGAGCGACAACATTGGTGCGACGATGAATGTGGCACTGGCCTGTGCTGCGGCGTTTCAAGCGGCGCACTGGCAAAACACGGAAGAACCGGGCTCGGTGCGGTCGATCGCGCTGCCGGGTTTAGGTGCACAAACTGGGCGTGTGCCAGTTGAGATTTGTGCCGATTTGATGTGGACGGCATACGATTTATTCCGTGAACACGCATTTCGCGATTTCGCCCAGATGCGCGCGGCGCTCGAGCAAATTCTGGGCGATTTAAGCCCACAAGATAGCCACAAACGCGAGGCGGCGGCGGCCCTGGCCAGCATCGGCGTGACGCCGTCAAAACCCAATTTGGGTGGTGCGATTGCGGATTTTGATGATTCGGATTTGGAAGATTTTGATGACTCCTGAGGTGAAGCCGGAAAAACAGACTCAGCGGCGTAAATAGACATGTCGACCAGCGTATCCACGGCCGATTTTTTGCTACAGCTTGGCGGATTAGATCGTGCGCAGCGGGCGCGTGCGGCGTTGGCGCTTGGTTGGCGTCAACCTGCTGAGGCCGCCGATGCTCTGCTGGCAGCAGCGGCGTCGGCAACACACGAAATCAGCAGTGTTATTGATGCGTTGGGGCGAATTGGCGACGTGCGTGCGATCAGTTCGGCGCGCGCGCAGGCAGAGAAAAAATTGCTGTCGCGTCGGCGCAGCGGGGTTGAGGCGCTGCGCGCCTTGGCCGATAGCGACGGGCTGGCGCATGCGCGTGTGATTGGCTTTGAGCGCCTTGCCGAGCCGGTGAAAGCGGCGCTCAATGGCGCCAACGAGGATGATTTAACCGCGCTGGAAACGCTGGTCACCGCGTGGAAATCTTTGGACCTGGCGGCGCGCGGCTTGGCCTTGGATCAGCTGTACGAATTCGCCACGCCGCTGTGCGTGGCGGCGGTGCGTAGTTTGATGGCGGAAAGTTTTCATCAGCCACAGCTTTGGCGCTACGCCAAAAGTATTTTTAAGCGCGCGATGCTGCGCGGTGATGCGCAAACCTTTGCCGTTGTCGCGCTGAGTATCGAGCGCGCCGATCGCGTCAAAGTTCAGCGCGCCGAGTTAAAAAGCGGTTTAGACGGACAAAGCCGCGTGACCACCGTTTTCTCCAGCGCCACGCGCGCTTGGATGCTGCGCGCGGCGGCGCGGCATTTACGCCGCTTGGGCTTTTGGCAGCCGCAGCTCTATGCCGAATTTGCCACTGCTGTGCTGGTGCGATACGACGCAAGCGATGCGCGCATACCGCGTAAAAACGGCGGCGCTTTCGACAACTGTTGGCTGTTACATCGGCTGCTGTTTGGCGCATCAACATTGAAATTCTCGAGCTGGCGCGCGCGTGTTTTAGCGGGCAATGCCGCACCAAAATGGCAGGCTGTGCCGTTTGTGCAGGCGTGGCAGCTGAGGCCCAGCGTTCGCGTTGCATTGCTTGTAGATGTGCAGCTGCCGATGCTGCGTGAGTTGGCGCTGGCAGCGGTTTTGGCTGAGCCAAATCTGATTCTTGCCGCAAGTGCGGTGCATTTGACGCGGCTCTTGGATGCGCCTGAGCTTGCCGCACAGCGGCTGGCCGGGGCTGAGATTTCGCGTCGATTTGATCGCAGCCAGCCGGATATTGTGCTGTTGTGCGCGCTGCTCGATGGCTCGAACACCGCGCGTGCACTGGCGCTCGGATTGCTCAGTGAATCTAACCATGTGGCGTTGGCGGTGCCCGCGCTTGCTGCACTGCTGACTCGCAGCACCGGTGCTGGGCGCGCTGCTGGCGCACAGGCGGTGCTGCAGATTCTGCGCGGCCATCCCAGTATCGTGTGCGAAACTTTGTGGACGCAGCTGTTAGCTAGCTTAGTAACTTCCGCGCTCGATGCCGATCAATTGAGCGCGTTTGTTGAGGTGATTTCGGCCTTCGCTGAGGACTTTGCGCCGCGTTTGGCGTTTCATAATATTGCCCAGCTGTTGGATTCCACCCACAGCGGGCAGCGCGAGGTGGCGGCGGCGTTGCTGCACGCGCGCAGCGATGCCTTAGGCGCTTTGGGTTTGCCACAGGTTTTGCGTTTGGCGGAATCTGATTTGCCGAGTTTGCGCCGTGTTGCCTGTGCGCTGTTGGCTGAGGCGGTGCTGAAATTTCATTTGGACCCAACGCCGTTGCTGCACATCGCCGACACGCGTTTTCCTGACTCTCGGACGGCTGCGATGGCGCTGATTACGCAGCTGGATTTTTCCCGCTTTGGCATCGAGGCGATCGTGCGCCTGTGTGATTCCAATCAGACGCCGGTGCAGCAATTTGCCCGTGGCTGGGTGGGCGCGAATTTGTCGCGTTTGGATGTCGCTGAGCTGCTACTTAAACTGATCGAGCACCCGCACAAAACCATGCAGGCGTTTGCGCTGGAATTGATCGAGCGCTATCTGCCGCTTGGGCTTGATTATTTCGCCCGCGTGCAAAGTTTTCTGCGCCTGTGTTTACGCCGTCCACGCATGCCGCGCGCGGCAAAAGATCGCCTTCTGGCGTTTGCGAAAAACCGCGCAACCGATGCCGCGCATGCAGCACTTTCCATCGCGCTGTTTGATGACAGCCTGCGCAGCGCAACCCGCGCCGATGCCGAGCCGATATTGGTCGCGCTGACCCAACTGCGCCTGCGTTTTCCTGAAATTGCCAGCGATTGGCAGCTGTTGGAGTTGCCAAATGATTAAACTTTCCTCCAACAAAACCGTTCGCCCTGAGCCTGTCGAAGGGCAGAGCCAAGAATCCGCTCAGGCTGCAATAGGATTTTGCGCATCGCGACGGGTGTCGTCACATGCTTCGACAGGCTCAGCACGAACGGGCTTCGTTGTTTCTTTCGAAGTGCGGAACAGAGACCGCTTTGTTGCCGCAGCCGTAATACTCAACAGAACCGTTCGCCCTGAGCCTGTCGAAGGGCAGAGGCAAGAATCCGCTCAGGCAGCGCGGCACTTCGACAAACTCAGTGCGAACGGTACTCATTGGACAACTTTGCATAGGCATATGTTAAGTCGGCGATTCCGGACTCGTAGGTTAAGTCGATGAACATCGACTACCGCTACAGCGCGCGTAGTGCGCTAACCGAAGACGCGAATGGCGCGCGCTTGGCGCTATCGACTAATTTGCTGCGTGAGGCAACCTTTTTCAGCGGGCAACTCGCCACGCCTTTGCTGGCACGCGAAGCGTTTGCCGCACTTTATGATGTTGTTACCAGTGATTTTAAATGGCGCCCGAAAGAGCGTTTGGCGTATCGCCTTTGGTTAGCAGCGCAGGATCAGGAGTTTGTTAGCAGTTTCGGCGCGCGATCGATTGTTGCCAAGGAACACGTCGGGCAATTGCATGCGCAGTTGCGCGCGCTTGACGACAAGCGCGAGGTTCGGCGCAAAGACTTCACCGCCGCCCGCATGCGCTATATGAGCTTCGCCGCGCGCGATGAAATGGAGGCGTATCGCGTGCTCGACCCGGTGATTACCGTGCACCCGGACGAGCTGTCGTTTGAGGCGTTTTCGCGCGATCAAAGTTCCTACGCGCGCTTGCGTTTGGGGTTCGAGAATTTTTCCAACATTGACGGCTTTGAGTGCGGCACCACGAATATTGATTTTAGCCACGCGCTGCATTTGCACCTGGATCGCTTGCGCAGCTATCGACAAACCCGCTTTGAGATTGGCATTGGCGGATTTGCCTCGAAGGCAGCGGTGGTTGACACCAGCGCAAACAACGCGAGCACCGCGTCCGGTGATGTTTTTGAGAAGCGCATTGCGCTGCCCGAAGGCTGGATGGAAGGCTTTTTGAATGTGCACGGTTTAATCAGCATGGGCCTGACACATGTGCGGCTGGCACCGATTGACGTGCTGAATGTCGTAAAGTTTTTATTGGCGCACAAAACTAAAATCTCGCCGCGTGCGCTGCGTTTTGAGCTCAGCCCGGGCCTGCCGATTCGGATCGTTTTGGAACCCTGGAATGTGTCGTTTTGGTGCTCGCCTATAAGCGTTTATCAGGGTGCGCAGCCGCAGTCAGTGCGCGTTTGGGGGCGCGAACGCTTGCGTACGCTGCTGCGTGTGCTGCCGGTGGCGGATGCGGTGGATGTTTATCTGGCGGGCACGGGTTTGCCGAGCGTGTGGGTGTGTCATCTGGGCGCGCCGTTAAGTTTCACTTTGGCCTTGTCGGGCTGGACCGACAATGATTGGGTCGAGGGCGAGGGCAAGTTTGATCTGCTTAATAAGCGCTTAGAAGTCAGCGCGCCGGAGCTGGATTCGGTGTATCAAATGCTGCGCACGCTCAAGCGCGCGCCCTATCCCGATTTGGCTGTGCGCACCGGCTTGGCGCTGGAAAAAGTCAAAAGTGCGGTCAGTGTTTTGGCGCAGGCGGGTCGTGCGATGTTTGATTTGCGCGAAGGCGTGCCGCGTCACCGGGACTTGCTGTTAGAGCCGTTTTCAGCCGCCAAAGCCGTGCGTTTAAGTGCGCAAATAGAAAGCCAAGATCCACGCGCGGCGGCGGCGAAAGCGCTGTATTCAGCCGGGCAAATCGCGATTATCGCGCGCCGCCCAGTCGCCACTGGCTACAAGCTGTCTGGCAACTGCGCGATCAGTTTGAATATTCAAGACCGCGTGCGCCCGCAGCTGCATATTGCCAGCACAGGCGAAATCATTGAGGCCAGCTGCACCTGTGCGGCCATGACCCGGGATGGCCTAACTAAAGGCCCGTGTGAACATGTGTTGGCGCTGCGCTTGGCGCATATGGCGCGGCTGGAGGCGGAGCATGGTTAGTTGCCTAACTGATGTTTGTGTTTTGTTAAGGAACAGAGCCGTTCGCACTGAGCTTGTC
>JANNYO010000302.1:0-4988 GCA_031410115.1 Rhodanobacteraceae bacterium
GTTTAAATAGCTGCTGGTTTCCGCGACAGTAAAGGCCTAGATAAGATGAAATTGTTCGCTTAAGCCCAGCACCGGCGTCAAGAATACGTATCCACAGGCTTTTCCCAAACAATTGCGACGAGTCATCTTAAAGGCGCAAAAGCGTGGTCAGGTGTTGCATCGGAGGTGAAATTATTTTGCCGACTTGCACCGGCGACGCTTGTTTTTGCGGATGTTTTAAGATTTGCGGCGCAAGCCCTTATACTCGCGGCCCAAATTCACCGCCGCCGCCCGCGATCAATCGTGCGTCGGCGCAATTGCACTAGGTCAATCAATGCTTTCAATTGAATCCAGAATCGCCAAAGACATCGCTGCCAGCGAACGCCAAGTTGACTCGGCTATAAAGTTGCTTGACGAAGGTGCCACCGTGCCGTTCATTGCGCGCTATCGCAAGGAAATTACCGGCGGGCTTGACGATACCCAGCTGCGATTGCTGGAGGAACGTTTGGGCTATCTGCGTGAATTAGAAGAGCGCCGCAGCGCGATTTTGGCCAGCATTGAAGAACAGGGGAAAATGACGCCCGAGCTGCTCGGCGATATTATGGCAAGCGAAACCAAGGCGCGCCTGGAAGATTTGTATCTGCCATTTAAGCCTAAGCGGCGCACCAAAGCGCAAATTGCGCGGGAAGCGGGGTTAGAGCCGTTGGCGCTGGGATTACTGGCTGATCCGACACAAATTCCCGAAACGGTTGCCGCTACTTTTGTCGACGCGGAAAAGGGGGTCAATGATGTCAAAGCCGCCCTTGATGGCGCGCGCCACGTCTTGCTGGAACGTTTTTCCGAAGACGCCGCGCTGGTCGGTGAAATGCGCGAATGGTTGACCGCAAACGGTCAAATTCGCAGCCAAGTGATCGCCGGTAAAGAAAAAGAAGGTGCGAAGTATTCTGATTACTTCACCATGGTCGAGCCGATTCGTTCGATCCCAAGCCACCGCACCTTGGCGCTGTTTCGCGCCCGCGCGGAGGGGATTTTGGAGTTGGAACTAGAGCCCGGCACTGAGCCTGAAGAAGGCCATATTTTGGCGCGCGGCAAAGTTGCAGTTGCTGCTGGCATTAGTGATCGTGGCCGGCCGGCGGATGCATGGCTGCTGGAAACCGCGCGGCAAGCATGGCTGGTCAAACTACACGTGCATTTGACCCTGGATTTATATGGGCAAGTGCGCGAGCGCGCGGAAGCCGAAGCGATTCGTGTGTTCGGTGACAACCTGAAAGATTTGTTGCTGGCAGCGCCAGCTGGGCCAAAAGTGGTGCTGGGTTTCGATCCAGGCATGCGCACCGGCTGTAAGCTTGCCATCGTTGATCACACCGGCAAGGTGCTGTTTACCGGCGTGATTTATCCGCATCAGCCGCAAAACCAGTGGGACGCCTCGGTCGCGGCATTGGCAGCGTTGTGCGCTCAATATGGCGTTGCTTTGGTTAGCATTGGCATCGGCACCGGCAGCCGCGAATCGGACTTGCTAGTGATCGATTTGATGCGCAAACACCCGGAATTAAAGCTGCGCAAAATGGTCGTGAGTGAGGCCGGCGCCTCGGTGTATTCCGCCAGCGAATTGGCTTCAAAGGAATTCCCCGATATGGACGTAACGCTGCGCGGAGCGGTTTCTATTGCGCGGCGCCTGCAGGATCCGCTGGCAGAATTGGTCAAAATTGATCCAAAAAGCATCGGCGTGGGTCAATACCAGCACGATGTCAATCAAATTAAGCTCGGCCAGCGTTTGGACGGCACAGTGGAAGATTGCGTGAACTCCGTCGGCGTCGATCTCAATACCGCATCCGGCCCACTGCTGGCGCGGGTGGCGGGTTTGAGCAACTCACTGGCAGACAATATCGTCAAGTTTCGCGAAGCCAACGGTGCGTTTTCCGAGCGCAGCCAGCTCAAAAGCGTGCCGCGTTTGGGCATCAAAGCGTTCGAGCAGTGTGCTGGCTTTTTGCGCATTAGCGGCGGCGCAAATCCGCTGGATGCCTCGGGCGTGCACCCGGAAAGTTACCCGGTCGTACAGCGCATTTTGGCTGGCACCGGACGCGAGTTAAAAGCCTTGATCGGCGACGTGACATTTTTACGCACGCTCAGCCCAGACAAATACACCGATGATTATTTCGGTGCGCCAACCGTGCGCGATATTTTGAAGGAGTTAGAAAAGCCTGGGCGTGATCCGCGCCCAGAATTTAAGACCGCGACTTTTGCCAGCGGCGTGACGCAAGTCAAGCATTTGGCACCGGGAATGATCTTAGAAGGCGTGGTCAGTAATGTCGCGGCGTTTGGCGCGTTTGTGGATTTGGGCGTGCATCAAGATGGCTTGATTCACATCAGCCAACTGAGTGGCGCAAAGTTTGTCAAAGACCCGCGTGAAGTCGTTAAAACTGGGCAAATTATCAAAGTGAAAGTGCTTGAGGTCGATCTAGAGCGCAAACGCATCAGTTTGACCATGCGCTTAGACGCCGAGCCAGAAGCCAGCGCCGATCCCCAAGCGCAACCCCGACAGGCGCGCGCGCCCCGGCCTGACGCGAGCCGTGCAACCCGGTCGTCCGATTCGGCCCGTGCGTCTAGGCCTGCGGCGCCGCAAACGCCTGCGCCGCGCGCGGATCAGCCGCAGGGTGCGCCGAGCCATCAGCGTGGTGATCAGCGGCCAACAAACCGATCAGATGCCCGGCCGTCGGACCGCTCAGCCGCGCGCCCACAAAACGCCGAGCGCAATTTTGACCGCAACGCACGCCCCGCCGCACCCACGCAGAAAGCCGGCCCGCCTGCACCGAAATTAGGCAGTGCGTTTGCGGACCTGTTTGCTAATTTTGGCAAAAAATAGCGCGCCTTCACACGTGTTTGCCGTGCCGCCTTCCGGCGAGACTTGTGGTAAAAACGCAGGCTACACGCTGCCTAACGCCAGGAATTAGCCATGAGTAAGCACATCCTGATCGTCGATGACGAGCCCGGCATTCGCGAGATGGCGCGCGATGTGCTGCAAGATGAAGGCTATCGGGTGTCGGTGGCGGAAAACGGCGCGGCGGCGCGCGCGGCGCGACGCGCGGCGCGGCATGACTTAGTTTTGCTTGATGTTTGGATGCCCGACATCGACGGCATCAGTCTGCTGAAAGAATGGGCAAACGGCGGTTCGCTTGACTGCCCAGTGGTGATGATGAGCGGGCATGGCACGGTGGAAACTGCGGTGAAAGCCACGCGTTTAGGCGCCTATGATTTCATCGAAAAACCGATTTCATTGGCCAAACTATTGCTCAGCATCGAACGCGCGCTTGAGCACAGCGAATTGCGCCAGGAAAACCAGGGTTTAAAGCAGAGCCGTGAGGATAATTTTGAAGCCGACGCGCTTGAACCACGCGGCAATTCGCGCGCGATGCAAGATTTGCGCGCGCAAATTGATCGTGTTTCTGGCGTCGAAGCCTGGGTATTGATTGAAGGCGAAGCGGGCACCGGAAAGGCTCAGCTTGCCCGTTATCTGCATGCGAAATCGGCGCGCGCCGCCGCACCGTTCATTGCCGTGGCACCTGGGCTAATCGCGCGTGAGCAGGCGTTTCGGGAACTCTTTGGCTCCGAAGAAGGCGGCGAACTGCGCTATGGCTTGATCGAACGCGCCCAAGGCGGCACGCTATTTCTCGACGAAGTTGCCGATTTGGACAGCGAATTGCAGCTCAAGCTAAGCAGTGCGCTTAGTCAACGCGCGATCACCCGCTTGGGCGGGCAAGCCTCAGTCGCATTGGATGTACGCGTGATCGCAGCCAGCAGCAAACCGCTCGAGCAAGAGGTCAAAGCCGGGCGTTTTCGCGAAGATTTGTATTACGCACTCAACGTCGTGCCGCTTAAAACCGTAGCGTTGCGCGAGCGCTCGGAAGATATTCCCGAGCTAGCGCGCGCCCTGACCGAATTTCTTGCGGCGCGCGGCGGTTTACCCTATCGCGGGCTAACAATGGCGGCGTTAAATCGTCTGCGCCAGCACCATTTTTCCGGCAATTTACGGGAGTTGAAAAACCTGATTCAACGCCTGATGATTTTGGGCGAGGGCAGCGAAATCGAGGCCATAGAAGTTGAACACGCGCTCGGGCCGGTGCTGCCCGAACGCCCGGCGGCATTGGCGGGTACGGCTCTGGACATGAACTTGCCACTCAAAGAGGCGCGCGAAAGTTTCGAGCGCGAATACCTTTTGCACCATTTACGCTTGGCCGGTGGTAGCGTCGGCAAATTGGCACGTGTGGTCGATGTGGAGCGCACGCATCTGTATCGCAAATTGCGCGCGCTCGGCGTGGATCTGAAGGACGGAGAAAACTAGTGGCAAACTTGTTAGAACGCTTTGAAGCGCAGCTGGCCGAAGGCAACGACAGCGCGCTGTTGCGCCTGAGCATCGCGCAGCAATTGAGTACTGAACTGCGCTTTGATGAGGCGATTGGACATCTTCAGCGCGCGCTGTTGCTCAATCCACTCTACACCGCGGTGTGGCAAGCGCTGGGCTCGGCGTTGGAGAAAAAAGGCGACGCCGCACGCGCGATGGCGACCTACAAAAGCGGCGTGGAAACAGCAAAGAAAAACGGCGACAAGCAAGCCGAGCGCCAGATGGGCGTTTTTTTGAGCCGCCTGACTAAGGCGGCACAGGCAACAGGCTAATCAAATAGTCTGCGTAAGTGATTAATTTTCTTAGTAAATTATCCCGACCAGGGCGCCGCAAGACAATGTTGATAACGTTCCTGCAAGCAAGCATTTGTAGCCCAGCGCGGTAATTTCGCCGCGCCGCTCTGGGCACATGGTGCCGAGCCCGCCGAGCAAAATACCCAGCGAGGCAAAACCGCGCCGCCAATCGCACCTTCAAAATTTAGCGAACCATAGCGCCCATAACCCAACCGCACATACGCATCTTGATCTTGCGATGGCCGCACCGACTCAAATTTAATCACGCCCGCCGGGGTATTGCGGCCAAAAAGCGTGCCTTGCGGGCCACGCAGCAC
>JANNYO010000303.1:0-1313 GCA_031410115.1 Rhodanobacteraceae bacterium
CCGAAAAACTCAGTGCAATCAATAGCTTGTGCATTTTTTGTACCTAGGTAGCCTGAAGGAATCCGCAGTATAACGAAGTGCCGGTTTGTATTTTCTGCGTGTGCACGACACACTGGCGGGGTTTTAGGTGTCCGAGGCAAATAACCTCGGGTGAAACGGGAAGCTGGTGTCAGGCCAGCGCTGCCCCCGCAACGGTATTTGAGTATCAGCATGCGTATTTGCCACTGGTGATTCGTTTTCGAGCGACGCTGGGAAGGTTCACGCGTTTTGGCAATTTGAGCCCTGCTTAACTTGCACTCAACAGCCCGGAGACCGGCCTGAAACGGATCGTTTGCCGTGGCTTTTTTCGCCAGGGCAAAACAACAACAGCGGCGCGGAGGGCGTTGGCGGCTTGTGGCTGACCTGCGCGCTTTCATCGTGCCGCTGGGTCGATTCGCCATCTGATCGCTTAGACCTCAATGCTGCTACCCCGTGCGGGTGCGCACGTTTTTGAAGGTTTAACCCATGCAACGAACTTTACTTTTACTGGCGATTTCGCTCGCGCTAGCGAGCACCAGTGCCAACGCAAATGCGACCGAACAAACGCTAGAAACCGTCACAACTGCGGCCAAGCGCCCACAGTTAATTGACACCGCGCTGGCATCGGTCAGCGTATTAACCCGCAGCGATATCGAGCGCATTCAAGCGCACGACACGATCACGTTACTGCGGCATTTGGCGGGTGTGGATTTATCCCGCACCGGCGGCCCGGGCAGCCAAACCAGCGTTTTTTTACGCGGTACCAACTCCAATCACGTGCTGGTATTGATCAACGGTGTGCGCGTTGCGAGCGCGAACTCAGGCGCTTATGCCTTCGAAGGTTTGCCAGTGGAAATGATCGAGCGCATCGAGCTGGTGCGCGGGCCGTTAGCAGCACTTTATGGCTCAGACGCGATCGGCGGAGTGATTCAAATCTTCACGCGCTCGCCCGACAAACCGTCGGTTAGCGTTGGCATCGCGCGCTACGATAGCTTTGATGTCAGCGCCAGCGAGGGTTATCGCTTCGAACGTGGTGGCATCGGTATCGCGGTCAGCCGGCGTGGCAGCCAGGGCTTTTCTTCGCAAAACGTCAATGGCTTTAGCTTTGACCCAGATCGTGATGCTAGCTATGCCGAACGCGCGCTAGTCAGTGCCGACACGCAAGCAAATGCACAATTAAAAGTAAGCGCGAATATCCTGCGCAGCTTGACCGACGTTGAGTTTGATGAGGGCAGGTCGCGCCTCGTGCAGCGCCAATTTGGCGTCAATGCGGTGTATCAAAATTCTGAGACGCA
>JANNYO010000304.1:0-4838 GCA_031410115.1 Rhodanobacteraceae bacterium
AATGACCGTGCGTACGCTCTTCGGGCTGACGATCACATCCACTTTTGCCGGTGTTTTAGGGTTGACTTCGCCGTAGCTCACGGCGTTGGTTAGCAGTTCATCGAGCGCAACTTGCATCTGGCGAAATGCGGACTCCGGAACGCCGCCGGCGGCTGCGGCACGCTCGAGCGCTTCGTTAATCGCGCCGATTTCTTTGCGTTCGCCTTTGAGCACGAAATTCCAGACTTCTGGCTCGATTTCTGGCTGTTTTGGGCCGAATACTCCAGCAATCCAAGTTTTGAGCGCATCCAACATAGCGTGCCCTTTACAATAATCACCGGATCGTGACGAATTGAGGCGCGAAGCGCAAGCTTCTCAGCAAGCCGTGCCGCCGCTGCGGCCGGTATGCACCTCGCGTACTTGTCTGCCGTGTCGCCTGTTCGGCGAGACATGTCGCAATTTAATCTAACGCCTTGCCTTGCTGAAACGCAAAAACGCATGTTTCAGATAACCAGCACACCTTGAGTTGGATTCAACTTGGCGTCAAAATAACCTGTCGTTTAGATGGCGTATCGACGCGTCTTTTCGGATACTCAGGTCTATTCAAATCGAACCTAGGTGCAAGAATATGAGCGAACGTCAAGTGATGGAATATGACGTGGTGATCGTGGGCGCTGGGCCCGCCGGGCTGGCCGCTGCGATCCGGCTGAAACAACTCAATTCTGAAACAACGGTATGTGTGTTGGAAAAGGCGTCGCAATTGGGCGCGCATATCTTGTCTGGCGCGGTGATTGAACCGCACGCGTTGGATGAGCTCATTCCCGGTTGGCGCAGCGCGCCGCCGCCGATCTGCATTCCAGCAGGTCTAGACGAATTTTATTTTCTGACGAAAAATGGTGCAACCAAGCTGCCGACGCCGCCGCAAATGCACAACACCGGCAATTTTATTGTTTCACTGTCGGCGATGTGTGCGTGGCTGGGTGATAAAGCCTTGAATGAATTTGGCGTTGAGATTTACCCAGGTTTTGCTGCCGCCGAATGCTTGTTTGACGAAAACGGTGCAGTAGCCGGCGTGCGCGTGGGTGATATGGGTGTAGCGAAAGATGGCGCGCACAAAGACAGTTATGCCGAAGGCGTGGATATAAAAGCCAAAGTGACGATTTTGGCTGAGGGTGCGCGCGGGCATTTGACTAAACAGCTGGTCGCACGTTTTCAGTTGGATGAAAAATCCGACCCGCAAAGCTATTCCATCGGCATTAAAGAGCTGTGGCAGGTAAAGCCCGGAAACTGCGTGCCGGGTAAAATCGTGCACACATTGGGCTGGCCGGCGGACTATAAAACCTACGGCGGCAGCTTTATCTATCACTTAGATCAAGATCGAATTGCGCTGGGTTATGTCAGTGGCCTGGACTATTCCGACCCATATTACCAACCATACGAAGCGTTTCAGCAGCTCAAGCATCACCCGTTGATCAAGCCGATGTTGGAAGGCGGCACGATCATGTCGGCGGGCGCACGTGCGATTGTTACCGGTGGTTATCAAAGCTTGCCGAAGGTGGAAATGCCGGGTGCAGCGCTGATTGGCGACACTGCAGGTTTGCTCAACGTACCGAAAATCAAAGGCACGCATCAGGCGCTGCGCAGCGGCATGATGCTAGCTGAGCATTTGTCGGCAAACAAATTGCAACCATTAGGCTGGGATGCGGCGCTGCGTTCGTCGCCGGTAATGCGTGAACTGCACGGCGTGCGCAACATCAAACCGGGCTTTAAGCGTGGCCTGTATTTCGGCTTGGCGAACGCTGGCTGGGAAACGCTGACGCGTGGCAAAAGCCCGTGGACGTTTCGCAACAAAGCTGACTATGGCAGCCTGAGCAAGCTCACTGAGGGCGAAACTCAAGTCAAGCGCGCATACGTTGAACGTAGCTTGGCACCGCGTGATCGCTTACAGGGTGTTTACTTCGCTTCAACCGCGCATGAGGAAGATCAACCCGTGCATTTAAAGGTCAGCGATACCGACATCTGCATCACCAAGTGCGTTACCGAGTACGCCAATCCCTGCACGCGTTTTTGCCCGGCTGGCGTTTATGAAATCGCTGAGGACGAAAAAGGCAAGCGTTTGCAAATCAATTCCAGCAACTGCGTGCATTGCAAAACCTGCGACATCAAAGATCCGTATCAGATTATCAATTGGGTGACGCCAGAGGGTGGGGCAGGGCCGAACTACCAGAATTTATAGGCGCACTAACGCCGAACCCCAGGTAAATCCGCCGCCAAATGCTTCCATTAAAATTGTTTGGCCGGGCTTAATTTGGCCAGTGCGAATGCCGTGATCGAGGGCGAGCGGCACAGATGCGCTGGAGGTATTGCCATGCTTTTGCACGGTCAGAATGACTTTTTCCATCGGCATATCCAAGTGTCGCGCGGTGGCTTGGATAATGCGCAAATTTGCCTGATGCGGCACCAGCCAGTCGATGCCAGTTTTGTCTAAGCCGTTGGCAGCAAGGGTTTCATCGACGACGCGCGAGAGAGTGCGCACTGCGACCTTGAAAACCTCTTGACCTTGCATCACCACTTTGATGCCGTGGTTGGGTTCACCGTCTTTGAAACCTTTGGAGACGCCGACTGGATTGAATAGTGCGTTGGTGTATGCGCCATCGGCATGAATATGTGTGGATAGCACGCCCGGCGCGTCGCTGGCCTCTAACACCACGGCTCCAGCGCCGTCAGCAAACAGCACGCAGGTGGTGCGATCCGCCCAATTCAACATGCGCGTCAGGGTTTCCGCACCAATCACCAATGCGCGCTTCGCACTGCCCGCGCGAATAAAATTATCAGCAATCGAAAGCGCATAAATAAAGCCTGAGCAGGCGGCGTTGACATCCATCGCGCCACAGCCGTTTGCACCCAAGCGGTGCTGCACCAAGGTCGCTGTGGACGGGAAAATCAAATCTGGTGTGGTGGTGCCAACAACAATTAAATCGATGTCTTTCGCCACGACGCCTGCCGCTTCAAGCGCACGGCTGGCCGCAATAAAAGCTAAGTCGCCAGTGGTTTGGTCAGGCGCTGCCATGTGTCGCTGCTCAATGCCCGTGCGATCACGGATCCATTCGTCGGTAGTGTCGACAATTTTTTCCAAATCGGCATTTGTCAGTATTTTTTCCGGCAAATAGCTGCCGGTGCCGATAATTTTGGAAAAGCGCATTGATGCTCCAGGATAGAAAAGGGATGTCTGACGGCTAACCCGCCAAAAGTGGGTCCAACTGGCCACCGCGATCTAGCGCGACCAGATCGTCATAGCCGCCGACGTGGGTGTTGTTAATAAATATTTGCGGCACCGTTCGGCGCCCGCCACTGCGCTGCACCATTACATCGCGCTTTGCGGCGTCTAAATCAATGCGGGTGACGGTCATGGCTTTGACGCCTTTGCGCTCAAGTAAGGCTTTTGCGGCGATGCAGTAAGGGCAAATCGCGGTGGCATAAATTTCGATGTTCGACATATTTCTACTCAACAATTCGTTCGTTCAACAAGTCTCGCTAAAAGGCGACACGGCAAACAGCGTAAATCTAGATGCACGAGGTGGGTTTGGGCAAGCCCGCGTAGCGAGCGGCCTGTTTCGCTGGCCCGTCCGGAAACAAGGTGTAAAGATACAGACTATTGCCTTTTTCTGCACCCAAGCGCATCGCGACGGCTTTGGTTAACAGTCGCATCGGTGGTGCCATGTCAAATTCGACAAAATAGCGCCGCAAAAACGTGATCAGCTCCCAATGCGCGGGCGTCAATTCAATGGCATCACCTAGCGCCTGGGATTCGGCAAAAAGTGGCTGCCAGTCGTTGAAGTCGGATAGGTAGCCGTTTGTTAGTTGCCAATTTTTCATTGAACGGCCCGGGGCATCGTTCGGGCAATAGGGCCGAAATAACAAAACCCCGGCTAGCGGGGTTTTTTGTGCTGTTCACTTGCGACGAGATCCAGGCCGGACATGCCATGACCAAGTCACCTTGGCGCACGTTTTTGGGCTATTGCAAAGGTGTGACTGACGCCGCCTGCAGACCTTTCGGGCCGGTGGTTACATCAAAATTCACTTTCTGACCTTGCTGGAGTGTACGAAAACCTGCACCGCCAACCGCTGAGTAATGCACAAAAACATCTTCGCCGCCATTGTCAGGCGCGATGAACCCAAAGCCTTTTGCGTCGTTAAACCACTTAACAGTACCGGTCTGCATAATTCTGACAACCTTCAAAACATTAGATGGATGTGCGGATGCGCGCTTGCGCCGTGCAAGAGGGCAAAGTGGAGGCAATTGACACGTCAGAAGTATGCACAGATCACCCAGTAAGGTTAATAAGTCATTGTGCGTTTTTTGTAACTTATTGCAACCAATGGAACTTATTCACGATGCGCACACTATTTATAATGTTTTTCCAAAACAGTCTCAAGAATATTTATCGCGCGCTCAACTCATCAAACCGCACATTTTTACCGCCACTCAGTTGAATCGTTGCCAGAACGCGCGCTACCGCCGCATAGGAAGTTGCTGGATCAGTGCGCAAATTAAGCTCGGGCGGCTTTGCCGAGGCATTGTTTGCTTTGATCACCTCACCTAGGCGGCTGAGCGTGATCGGTTGGTCGTTGAGCATCAACAGCGCACCGTTGCCCGCCGGCGCGATATCGAGCGTCAATAGCGTCGGCAGTTTGCCATCGCCATCACCAACAATCGGGATTTTGGCGTGCGAGAAGTTCTGCGGCATCGGTGCGGTAATCATAAAAATGATGAGCAGCACCAGCATCACGTCAACTAGCGGTGTGGTGTTGATATCGCAGATTTCCCCGCTTAAGGTGGTCTTGTTTTGATAGTGCTT
>JANNYO010000305.1:0-1348 GCA_031410115.1 Rhodanobacteraceae bacterium
GCATTTGGCATCACGAAGTCTGCTGTTACATGCTTCGACAGGCTCAGCACGAACGGTTTCTGTCATGTTTTCGGGTTTCTCGATGAATGCCAGATTTTCCAAATGGCAAAAGTTCAAACATATTCGAGCCGAATCAATAGGAACAAAGCCTGAGTCACTTACCGGCACTCGAAAGCGAAAATGGGCGCTGCAAATTGCACCACACCTGAATTTTGACTCCCCGTGCTCACCGAGTTTGGATAAGTTACTAACCGGCATCAAGCGCCAAATTGATTCAATAGCGGCTCAAAAAACAAAGGGAAAAAAATGAGCCGAGTTTCAAAATTTTGACGCTAGCCACCTCCGACCTTGTCGAGTTGCAACGCATCTCTTAAAAGTTTCGATGAACGCCTGGATTGATGCAGCCGCTGCCGTGCAGCGCGTTTTGGATGAAGCTGTCGCGTTCTGCTTCACGGGTGGTTTCGCAGCGCAGCGGCACGCCCAGCCAGGCGTTACACGTGCTTTTGCAAACCGCCGCCGGCATTCGGCATCGGCGCAGGTCAAGGAAAGACCCGGCACACAAAAGTAATCTTCGAGGCCACCACAACTTTGGGTAGACGGGCAACTGGAATTGCGTCGGTGCCGCGCAGCAAGCACTATTGGACGGCAGTATCCATTTACACACAAGGATTTAAACAATGAAATCAGTTGGCACCTACATGGCGATCTTCGGCGCAATTTCCATTGCTCTGCACTTTTTTAATATGGAACTGCGCGTGTTGTCTTGGATTGAAAATTGGGGCCCGGGAATTGGCTGGGCAATACGGGGCGGCTTGATTGCCGTGGGCGCTGGGCTTTGGTTTATTGGGCGCCAGCAGGAAGCGAAGCAGGGCTGATTCCTGATTCCTGATTCCTGATTCCTCACTCCTCTTCGTGCTTGGGTTTGTAAGCGTCAATCAGCTGCTTTTGCACAATTGCCGGCACCGGTTCGTAGTGGCTAAACTCAATTGTGTAGCTGGCTAAGCCTGCCGTCTGGCTCTTGAGTTCGCTTTGATAGTCACGTAGCTCGCTCATCGGCACGTGCGCACGCAAGATCAGCTCGCCCGGTGCACCAGCATCGGTGCCGTTGACACGTGCGCGCTTAGCGCTTAGGCCGGTGCTCACATGCCCCATCGCGGCGTCTGGCAAAGTGACGCTCAGTTCTACAATCGGTTCTAACACCAGTGCCCCGGCTTTACTGATCGCATCTAAAAGTGCGTATTTCCCGGCACTAATGAAGGCAATTTCTTTCGAATCCACTGGATGGTGTTTGCCATCAAAGGCGCTGATCTCTAAATCTTGTAGTGGAAAACCCGCGATCGCGCCGTGC
>JANNYO010000306.1:0-1545 GCA_031410115.1 Rhodanobacteraceae bacterium
CGAATAAGTCTCGCCGGAAGGCGACACGGCAGACAAGTCTCGCCGGAAGGCGACACGGCAGACAAGTCTCGCCGGAAGGCGACACGGCAGACAAGACTCGCCGGAAGGCGGCACGGCAGACAAGACAGCAGAGCGATTGCAGCCGTAGGATTTTGAGTTTCTCGGCTGGCATCTAGGCGAGTGGCGCTTTTTTAGGCCACTTCCAGCCCGCCTAAAGGGGCGTTTGCAGCATTGGGGCATCCCGCTCCAATAGCGTCATCACTTCAAAGCCGGTTTCAGTCACGGCAACGGTGTGTTCCCACTGCGCGGACAGAGATTTGTCTTTCGTCACTACCGTCCAGCCATCGGGCAGTAATTTCACTTGCCGCGCGCCGGCGTTGATCATCGGCTCGACGGTAAACATCATGCCAGGCACCAGCGGGACGTCGGTTTTGGCGTCATCGTAATGCAGCACCTGCGGCTCATCGTGATACACCGCACCGATGCCATGGCCGCAATATTCGCGCACCACGCTAAAGCGATGGCTTTCGGCGTATCTTTGAATGGCACGACCGACATCACGCAGATTGCCGCCTGGGCGCACCGCATGAATGCCGATCCACATTGCTTTGAAGGTAATGTCGACTAAGCGGCGCGCCAAAATGGACGGTTCACCGACGAAATACATGCGGCTGGTGTCGCCGTGATAACCGTTCTTAATAACCGTCACATCGATATTGATGATGTCGCCCTTCATTAAAATCTTAGCCCCGGGAATGCCGTGGCACACCACGTGATTAACTGACGAACAGATGGTTTTCGGAAAATCTCGATAGCCGACATTAGCTGGAATCGCGTTTTGTACATCAACAATGTATCGGTGGCAGCGCGCATCAAGCTCGTCAGTGGTAACACCTGGCACAACATAAGGCTCAATCATCGCAAGCACTTCGGCGGCAAGCTGCCCGGCCGTACGCATCAGCTGGAACTCAGCTGCGGTTTTTATTTTGATCGACATTTCCTTAGCGCCCGACAAATTCTGGCTTGCGTTTTTCTAAAAACGCTTTGGTGCCCTCGCGCATGTCGGCAGTCGAGGTAAGTAAGCCAAAGGTTTGTGATTCGTAGTCAAGGCCCTGATCAAGCGGCATGTCTTCGCCATAAACAATGGCGTCCATAATGCCGCGTAAAGCCAGCGGCGCGGCTTGTGCTAGCTGAGCGCTGAGCTTTTCAACCTCCGCCATCAGCGCGTCGCTGGGCACAACGGCTGAGGCGATGCCGAGCGCCAATGCGCGCTCAGCGCTAATCGGTTTGCCGATTAAACACAGCTCCAACGCTGCGCTGCGCCCAACCAAGCGCGGCAATCTTTGCGTGCCACCAAAACCAGGAATAATGCCCAAATTGATTTCCGGTTGACCAAACTTGGCGCTTTCACTGGCGATGCGCAGCGTACACACCATCGCCAGTTCCATGCCGCCACCAAAACAAAAGCCATTCACTGCCGCAATCACGGGTTTACCCAACAGCTCAATCGCACGAAAGACGCGTTGCCCAGCAAGCGAAAAATCG
>JANNYO010000307.1:0-7069 GCA_031410115.1 Rhodanobacteraceae bacterium
TTCTTTCAAAAACTCAACTTGATCGCTGGCATCAAGCTGGCTAATTTCTTCTTCGATGCGCGCGCAAATCGCTACCACTTGTGCGCCTTCTGCCGCCGCGCGCGCCTTGACTAAATCCAGCAGCGGGTTATTGCTGTAGCCATCTTCCAAAACATTGCAGACATACATCACCGGCTTACTAGTCAGCAAAAATACTTCGTTCAAAAGCGCGCGCTGTTCTTTATCTAAATTGGCGCTGCGCACCGGCTTGCCCTGATCCAAATGCACGGACAGCAGCTTTAACACCTCGATGCGCGCGCTGGCTTCTTTATCGCCACCTTTAGCAAGGCGCTCGTAGCGTTTGATTGCCTTGTCGACGCTGTCCAAATCCGACAGCGCAAGCTCGGTATCAATCACGTCCATGTCGGCAATGGGGTCAATTTTATTGGCGACATGGATAATGTCTTCGTTGACAAAACAGCGCACCACATGCGCAATTGCATCGGTTTCGCGTATGTGCGCTAAAAACTGATTGCCCAGACCTTCGCCTTTGCTGGCACCGGCGACCAAACCAGCAATATCGACAAATTCCATGCTGGTTGGAATAATTTTCAGCGGCTTGGCGATCGCGGCAAGCGCGTCCAGGCGCGGGTCCGGCACCGGCACCACGCCAACGTTCGGATCAATCGTGCAAAACGGAAAGTTTGCCGCCGCAATCCCGGCTTTGGTGAGCGCGTTAAAAAGTGTCGATTTTCCAACGTTGGGTAGCCCAACAATGCCGCATTTGATGCCCATTTTTACCGTCCTTGGTCGCAATTGAATGTTGTTTGGCTAAAAGTATGACCAATAGGCCGCCATTTTTAGCGCCCCTGGCTTCACCCATGCGCCAACGATAGCCGGTTTGGGCTGGCGTGGGGCTGAAGCGCAACCCGCTACGAATCTATTGCAGAATAGTGATAACTTTAATCAGGCTGTTTTGCGCAACGCAAAATGAAAGTCGCCACAGGAAACCGCGATGTCCGCACAACGTCAATTACAAAGCGCTACTTACGCCGACTATCTGCAAATTAGCGACGGCAAACGCTACGAACTCATTCAAGGTCAATTTTGGCTGATGGCGGGTGCCGGGATGTTGCACCAGCGCGCCGTAGGCGAGATACATCGGCAATTGTCGAATCTGCTAATTGGCAAACCCTGCCGCGTATTTGTTGCGCCGTTCGACGTGCGCTTAGCCGACGCATACGACGCGGACGGCTTTGAGTCCAACGTCGTTCAACCCGACGTGTTGATCACTTGTGATCGTACTAAGGAAACACCAACGGGTTTGAAAGGCGCGCCGGATGTCGCCATCGAAGTCATTAGCCCGAATGGCTCTGGCCGCGATTTAGTGGTCAAGCGACGCCTATACGAGCGTGCTGGCGTGCCAGAATATTGGGCATTTGATCCCGAGGGCCGGGCGTTACATATGCATCACCTGATCGATGGCAAATTTGTCTGTGAAAGTGTGATTGCGCGCGGGGTACTGACTTTACAAACGCTCAATCTAGCCGTGGATTTCGATCAGATTGAATGCGCCGAGGGTTTTAGCTACCCAGAAGAGTATTAAGCGTGACACCCCCGAGCTCTATTTTGGATAGATCGCAGCCGAACCTTCTGGGCGCACCTTAAAGCGCTGATGCAGCCACAAATATTGCGCAGGCGCGGCGCGAATGGCGTGTTCAATTAGCGCATTGACACGCGCGGTGTCAGCCACCACATCCGCACTTGGGAAGTTCGCCAAAGCATCACTTAAACTGATTTCGTAGCCTTGCTCGGTGCGCACATGGGCAAAACCAATTACCGCCGCACCAGTCATTTTCGCCATCGCGTGCGTCGCGGTTAAAGTTGATGCGGGCACACCAAAAAACGGCGCAAACACGACGTCTCCCCGGCGATACTCTTGATCGGGCGCATACCACAAGATATTGCCGGCCTTGAGCCAGCGGATCGCGCCGCGCAGCTCATCACGGCGAAACATCGCTTTGGCATATTTTAAACGCTGGCGTTTGATCAGCCACTCGAACGCAGCACTTTTGTGTTCGCGATACATGCCACCAACCTGCCCCGCTTGATGTGCGCACAGCAAACGACCGCACAGTTCCAAATGGCTAAAGTGGGCACCGACCAAAAGCACGCCCTTGCCTTTCGCTAACGCCGATTCCAGCGCTGTAATGTTGTGAAAACACACGGGCACACGCTGCAGCGACGCGTCAGAGGCCATCCACGCAAACGCAAACTCACTTAACAATAAGCCGCTGTTGCGTAAATTCAGTCGCAATAATTCGCTGCGCGCCGATGCCTCGATCTCGGGAAAACACAGCGCCAAATTGCGCGCTGCGATCCGTCCACGCGTGCGCAATAGTGGCGCGATCAGCAGACCTAGCCCCCGCCCGATTGCTTGGTTCAGCCAAAATGGCAGCCGCCCCAGGCACCAAATCAGTGCAAGGCCCAGCCAAGCCAGCCATTCACGCGGGTGCCAAAGTGGGTGCTTGGCGGTGACTTGCAGGGGCATTCAGACTGCCTACTAGCCTGCCTGCACCAATCCCTGGGGCTTAATTCCCAAACGCGCAAATAGAGCGCGATCTTTTTCCGCTTCTGGATTCGCCGTCGTAAGCAACTTCTCACCGTAAAAAATCGAATTTGCCCCGGCGAAAAAGCACATCGCCTGCAGCTCATCGCTCATTGCTTCGCGCCCGGCAGACAAGCGCACATAGCTTTTCGGCATCAAAATACGTGCGACGGCAATCGTGCGCACGAACTCCAATGGGTCCAGATTCTCAGCACCATTAAGCGGCGTACCGGGCACTTGCACCAAAAGATTAATCGGCACCGATTCCGGCGGCTCAGGCAAATTTGCCAGCGTTTCCAGCAAACCTGCACGCTGCTCGCGCGATTCGTTCATACCGACAATGCCGCCACAACATACTTTCATACCCGCGCGGCGCACCGCAGTTAAGGTATCCAGGCGATCTTGGTATTTACGGGTGCTGACGATTTCGCTGTAGTACTCAGGCGCGGTGTCTAGGTTGTGGTTGTAATAATCTAAGCCCGCAGCCTTGAGCGTCTGTGCCTGCTCGGGTTCGAGCATGCCAAGTGTCGCACAGGTTTCTAGGCCCAACGCCTTTACCGACGCGACCATTTCTGCGACTTTTGCGACCTCTTTGTCGCGCGGCCCACGCCACGCTGCACCCATGCAAAAGCGCGTTGCACCGGCAAGCTGGGCGGCTTTCGCTTTTTGCACAACATCCGCGCAGCTCATCAGTTTCTCGGCTTTCAAGCCGGTATCAAAATGCACACTTTGCGGGCAATAGCTGCAATTTTCCGGGCAACCGCCGGTTTTGATTGAAAGCAAGGTTGAAATTTGCAATTCATTAACATTGAAATGCGCGCGATGTGTGCTTGCCGCCTGAAACAATAAATCATTCATCGGCTGCGAAAAAAACGCCATTACTTCAGCGCGACTGAAACGCGGTGCCGCCGGTTCGCAATGTCGCTCATCACGCGCTTCAACAGCACTCACTGCAATTTCGGTTTCAGTATTCATAGAAATTCACGCTCACGCAGCAGATCGCTGAATTCTGCCCGTTTGGGGCTGGCTTGTGCGCACAATCCACTTTTGGCTTGAACCTGCATTTACCGACACGTCAAATAAATCACGATGACAAAACCTACAGCTACACCTACCCAACATAGAAATCCCACACCACGCGTAGGCAAACGACTTCGAAGGTGATCAGCATTTTGGCTATGCCAAGCAAAATGGCAACGCTTCAACATTGTTCGGAATGTGTATTGCTAACCTGTTACCCACACCGGTTTTGCATATCATCATCGCGCAATTCAGCACAACCTGGGCATGGATTACAACCGCTGTGGTGCTGTTAACGTCGTGCTTTATGTGGGCGGAATATCGCGCCACGTTGGCGCGCCCGATTTCGCTTTCCAGAGACTTGTTGTATCTGCGCTATGGCACGCTGACGAATCGAGTCATTACGCGCCGCGATATCCGTTCTATGCGGGCTTTAAGTTGGCGCGACCAAGCGAGCAAAGCGACGCGCTATCAAGGCTGCGGTGCCGTGAACGTTGAAATCATCTTAAGCGACGGTGAAGCAATACATATTGGGCTGGATGAGCCGGGGCGATTTATTGCGGAAATCAGCGCTCAGCTTTGCGATACGGCAAACCACCTACATCAGCAGCAGCGTCGCCAAACCTAAAAACAAACCCATGCTGGCAACGTCGGTTGCGGTGGTGAGAAAAATACTCGAGGCAGTTGCTGGATCGGCACCCAATTTTTTCAGCGTCAGCGGCACGCTGGCACCGGCTAGGCCGCTGGCGACGCAAGAGCCAATCATTGAAAGCATAGTGATGCCAGCCAACATCAATGCTTTGGGATGGTGCTGGGCGCGCGCGTAAAAATACATCGCCAACGCCGCCACTACGCCGACGCCGACGCCGTTAAGAAAGCCTAGCCAGCCTTCTTTGCGCAGTAGTTTCGGCACATCTTTGTCGCTTAGTTCACCCAAGGTCAAGCCGCGCAGAGTAACGGCTAAGGCTTGGCAACCGGTGTTGCCACTTTGCCCGGCTAAAATCGGTAAAAACACCGCCAACAGGGCAATGCTGTCAATGGTGCCCTGGAAATAGCTCACCACGCCACCGGCGATAAATGCGGTAAGTAGGTTCAACATCAGCCACGGGTAGCGCGACAAAAAACTGCGCTGCCAGGGCGTGTTCAAGCGCTCTTCTTTTTCCACACCCACCAATTGCCCGGCTTGTGCAGAGATATCAATGGCTTGGGCCTCAAACAGCACTTGCCCACGGATTTGGCCGATTAAAGTGCCATCCTCAGTACAGACTGGATAGACCGGAAAATGCCGCTTTACCACTTCGCGCATCGCATCTACCAGCGGCATTTCGGGCCGCAGGGCATAAGGATTGCGCAGCATGATATCGGCAAGCGTCTGACTCGGATCGGCGTAGAGCAACTCGCGAAAAGTGACAATACCGACCAGCTTATTGTCAGCTTCGGTGGCAAAAACGTACGTAATCAAGGTGCGCTTGATCGACTCGCGCAGCCCAGCGACCACGTCGCTCACAAGGGTATCGCTGGGAAATGCCGCCGCTGGGCGCTCCATCAAGCGCCCGGCACTATCACTATCTAGGGTTAAATACGCGCGCCAAACTACCGCAACATCGGCAGGCACTAGGGCTAGGATACGGTTGCGCCTGACCTCGGACAATAAGCACCAAATGCCGCTCAGCTGATTGGAGCTGAGCGCTAACAGGTAGTCCAAAACTTCTGGGTCACGCAAAGATTCCAACCAAATGGATGCCGTTTTGGCATCCATGAGTTTCAGCGTTGCTAAAAGCTGTGCGTCCATTTGGCGGGCCTTGGGCAAGTGTGGCGATGGCCGAAGTGTCTAGCAAGCGTGACGATCGAGCAAGCGCGCGTGCTGGCGCGTGCTCATGCCAGGCGCATTTACTCGTTACGCCAGCAGCCTAGCCAGTAGGTCCACTTCGATTTTTGCGGGCCGCTTTGCACCCATGCTGTTTGGCGATCCGGCTCGACAAACTCTACGGCAAATGCCTCGTTCTTATTTTTTTCGGGCGTAACGCTCTGATCGTTGTCGTCCCGCCATTTTTGTAGGTAGGCGTTGAGCTCAGCGACAGAATTTAGTTCGGGTGCGGCGAGGACCTGCGCGGCGTTTCCCGCACCCTCAAGCTGGGCTTTTTTTATTTGTGACACCAAACATGCCTGAGTTTGCTCGCAGCAACTCGCCGATGCGATTTTTTCTTCCGAGAGTTGACTGAGCAGTGAGTCAGTTTGCGCGCGTATCTCCTCGTCTTTTTCCTGTTCTAGCAAAAAAGCCACAACTGGTTTGGCGCGCTCGTCTTTGAGTGCCGTCGCCAACTGCCAATACGATGACAAATCACGTTTCGGCGCGGCAATAAAACCTTGAATCAACAGCGGTTCGAGTTCACCGGGAACCGCCATGGTGATCCACGACATATCACACGACGGGCAGCTCGCATCGCGCAGCCAAGAGCCTGCAGCCCAACGTTCGAGCGCCGGTTTGGGACTGATTTTGGCGAATGCGTCTTTCTGGAACGGGTAGCGCATTCGATATTGGTTCGGCGGCGTGAAAAATAAGTCGTAATAGCTGTAGGGTTGGGTGCCCTCGGCAATCGCTGAATAGGCTAGTTTGAACTCGTAGGCGTCCCAGTTGGCGCTGCCTGCATTTATGATTTCAGGTGTAAAAGCCATGAACTTTACTGGGTCCAATAACACCATGGCGCGAATGATCGGGATACGCGCAACCGGCAAAGTATTTGCCAAATAGGCACGTTTCCAGTAGTCAAAATCCGCACCTTTTCGGAACGCCAACGCGCTCACAGCATAGCCGTGGCGATACATCAAAAACCCGTTCGGTTTGAAGTTTAGTTCGCGCAGATAGGTTAGCTCCGCCTGCAATTGCGGCTGTGGCGCATCTTCGGCGAGAAAGCCCATCATCATGGTTGGCAAAATGGTGCCGGTCTGGAGCGAGTCATCTGCAGCGCGCGCTAGAATATTTTTGCGCGTGCGATCGGCGTAGGGCAGCTCGCCCGCGAAAGCGCGCGGCAAATTGAAATTTGACCAATCCAAGGCCAGTGCGACGTTCGCAATCGCACCTACTTCCGGGTCACGCCGTAGACTTGACATCAGCTGCATCGCTTCGCCGCCACCATAAGCGCGCAGCGCATTCACCGCAAATGCCCGGACAAAACGTACTTTGCTTTTCAGCGCCTCGTTCAAGATATTCATCAGCAATTGATCTTGCCCAGCGCTGACCATCGCATAGACATGGATCAGCATTAAATCGTCGGTCTTCATGGGTGGCAAATCATCCGGCGTAGTGACCGGCGTTGGCTCCACCGCATTCAGCAAAAGTTTGCGCAAATTCCCAGCACTATCCGGGTAGCAACAGTTTGGATAGCGTAAAGCGGTGGTGGCGGCTGAAAAAAGCTGGGTTGACAGATAGCTGATGTCTTTAGGAATGCTCTGCGCAGTAAA
>JANNYO010000308.1:0-4281 GCA_031410115.1 Rhodanobacteraceae bacterium
TCGCCAAAGCCGCCCGGCACCAAGATCGCATCGACTTTGCTCAGTGCCGTGCGATCCGCTTCGATCGCTTCAGATTCTAGCCACACTAACTCGACCGTCGTTTTTTGCCGCAAGCCGCCGTGGCGCAGCGCTTCGCTCAAAGATTTGTACGCGTCTTTATGTTCTACATATTTACCAACAATCGCCACGCGCACGCAGTCCACCGGCTTTTCGCACGCCTCTACGACTTGCTTCCATTCGGATAAATCCGCTTTTTTCGCCTTGAATCGCAGCCGCTCTACAACAATCTGATCCAGCTTTTGGGTGTGAAACCACATCGGTATTTTGTAGATATTGTCCATATCCACCGCCGAAATGACCGCTTCCAACGGCACGTTGGTGAATAGCGCGATTTTTTTACGCTCAGCTTCCGGCAACGGCTGCTCAGATCGACACAGCAAAATATCTGGCTGGATGCCGATTGAGCGCAATTGTGCGACGGAATGCTGGGTCGGCTTGGTTTTAAGCTCGCCCGCTGCCGCGATAAACGGCACCAATGTTAAGTGCATAAAAATGGCGTTATCCGCGCCGCGCTCGACGCGCAGCTGGCGAATCGCTTCCAAAAACGGCAGCGATTCAATATCCCCAACAGTGCCGCCAACTTCTACGATGGCGATATCAAAACCCTCTGTCGCCTCAACGATACAGCGCTTAATTTCGTCGGTGATGTGCGGAATCACCTGCACGGTGGCACCTAGGTATTCGCCTTTGCGCTCTTTGCGAATCACGGATTCATAAATACGCCCGGTGGTGACATTATTTTTGCGCGTCATGCGGGTGCGTAAAAAGCGTTCGTAATGCCCTAAATCCAGATCTGTTTCCGCGCCATCTTCGGTGACAAAAACTTCGCCATGCTGAAACGGGCTCATCGTGCCTGGGTCAACATTGATGTAGGGATCCAGCTTCATCATCGTTACGCGCAGGCCACGCGCTTCCAAAATTGCCGCCAAAGACGCCGCTGCAATACCTTTCCCAAGCGACGACACCACGCCGCCGGTAACAAAAATCAATGAATTCATGCGCAGCCCGGTTAAGTTTTTAGTCTTGTTTTTGCGCTAGCAATACAAGTTTTGTTGATTCGTTTTTACCAGGGCAAAAACAAAAAGTATGCATTTATGTGGCAGCCATCGACATTCGAGGTGCCAAAACCGGGGCGCAATGTTAGGCGCGCAGAGGTGAATTCGTCCAACCTTATTTTTCACCCAGCATGCGTATGCTCGAGGTATTAGTTAGCTTACTAATTATTTGCTTGCGCAAACGGCGGCTGAACGAACTTAGCGATAGTGCACATATTCTATCGCGCACGCCTAGATTGCGCTCAAGCGACGACCGATGAGCAACACCGGCAGCGCCTAAACGCTCAACAACAGCATTTTTTACGCCACAAAACTGTGGGTCATAACCTGGGAAGGACATCATCATGGCAACTAAAAACAGCAAAACTGCACAATCGGCAAAAGCAGCAGCATCGAAAGCGGGCGTGTCGAAAGACGAAGCCAACAGCGCACTGAAAGGCATGGCTAACAAAATTATGGAATCTGGTCAGCAAATCTGGCTTGCAGGCTTGGGCGCATTCGCCAAGGCGCAAGAGGAAGGCGGCAAGCTGTATGAAGCACTGATCAAAGAAGGCTCGGCCTTAGAAAAAATCACCACCAAATACACCAGCGGCAAGGTCGACGAAGTGCGCGGTGCCGTCGAAAACACCGTTGCACAGGTGAAAGATCGCGCGTCCGACACCTGGGATAAGTTAGAAAAAGTATTCGAAGAACGCGTTGCGCGCGCGCTCGGCGGTTTAGGCATTCCCGGCCGTGAAGAGTTGAATAGTTTGACCGCGAAAGTCGACGAGCTGTCGAAAGCCGTAAAAGGCATGGGCAAAGCGCCGGCCGCCAAGCCAACCGCGAAACCTGCCGCTGCGCCTGCCAAAGCGGTCAAAGCTTCACCTGCTGTGAAAGCAAAGCCAACCGCAAAGCCTGTGCTTAAGAAAGCCGCACCTGCGAAAGTTGTGAAGTCCGTGCAGGCGAGCGTCGTGAAAGCGGCCAAGTCCGTACAAGCACGCGCCAGCACCGCCGTCGCCAACGCCAGCAAGTCAGCACAAAAAACCGTCAATCGCGCCAGTAAAGCCGCACAAGCAGCAGTCAAAACCGTGACTGATGCAGTCAGCGAAGTAACCGGTAACTAAACCCGCAGCACCGGCAAAACAACGCCAGTTTGGCTAGGTTTGCCAGTATAGAAGCAAGAATCAAATCGCACCAACTTTTAGGGGCCCGCCAGCTCTCCAGATATGCGCGCAAAGCGTGATCTTGGGCCCGTACCTTCAAGCACCCACCCGTCGCTAAGCCGATCGCCCTCCCCGAGAGGTGACGGGTGGGTTCTTTTTTTATGCGTTGCAGCTAGCGTAATTCGGGAGGCAGGCGCTCAAGCGGCGTTTGCCGGTTCAAGCAAATCAAGCGCTAGTCCTTTTGCCACATGCTTGCATCAACCCGTCACCCGCCGCATGCTGACCGCCTCCGACAGATGCACCGATACAATTTGATCCGTGCCCGCTAAATCCGCAATCGTGCGTGCCAGCTTTAAAATGCGATGATAAGCGCGCGCTGAAAGCCCGCACTTTTCCACCAAACGATCCAGTAGCGTGTGATCGCGCACACTCAACGCGCAATAGCGCGTCACTTCACTGGCATTGAGTTGACTATTGGGTTTTCCAGCCCGAGCAACCGCGATGGCGCGCGCGGCAATCACGCGATTGCGCACGGTTTCGGTATCTTCCGGCATTGGGCCCTCGTCTGCGCGCAGCTCAGATTGCGGCACGCGCGGCACCTCTAAGTGAATATCAATACGATCCAGCAACGGCCCTGACACCCGACCCCGATAGCGACGAATTTGCTCCGAGCTACACTGGCAGCGTGCAGATGGGTCTCCGGCATAGCCGCATGGGCACGGGTTCATTGCCGCAATCAGCTGAAACCGCGCGGGAAATTCAGCATAGCGCGCCGCGCGGGAAATAATAATTCGACCGGACTCCATCGGTTCGCGCAGCACTTCTAAAGTATTGCGCTCCCACTCGGTCAATTCATCCAAAAACAAAACGCCGTTGTGCGAAAGCGAAATTTCGCCCGGTTTTGGGGTTGACCCACCACCGCAAAGCGCCACGCCACTGGCAGTATGGTGCGGCGCACGAAACGGACGTTCACGCCAACGCGAGACATCCACCCCGTGTGCACTCACTGAGCAAATAGCGGCATTTTCCAATGCCTCTGGCGCTGACAGCGGCGGCATAATGCCAGGCAAACGCTGTGCCAACATGCTTTTTCCAGTACCCGGTGGGCCGACGAACAAAATATTGTGCGCACCCGTTGCCGCCACCTCAAGCGCTCGGCGCGCCAAATGCTGGCCACGCACATCACGCATATCGGGTGCTAACACCGGAATTAGGGTGGCTTCGATGCGCGGGCAGATCGGCAATTTTTCCACGCCGCGCAAATGCGCACACACCGCTAGTAAACTTGGCGCATGCAGCACCGCGTCGGATTCAACCAAACCTGCCTCGGCTGAACTAAAACTAGGCACCACCACGGTGCGCCCAGCTCGACTGCCCTTCACCACCGCAGGCAGCAGGCCGCGCACTGCGCGCAAATCACCGGAAAGCGCTAATTCGCCATAAAATTCGTAACGATCCAAGCCCTGATTCGGCAATTGTCCGTGCGCCACCAAAATCCCGAGCGCGATCGCTAAATCAAAACGCCCACCTTCTTTCGGTAAGTCTGCTGGTGCCAAATTCACGGTGATTTTGCGCACCGGAAATTCATAGCCCGAATTGATGATCGCCGCGCGCACCCGATCCCGACTTTCCTTGACCTCAGCCTCGGGCAAACCAACGATGGAAAAGCCTGGCAAGCCACCGGAGAGCTGTACTTCAACAGTTACTTTGGGCGCAGCAACGCCCACACCGGCACGCGCCAGCAAAATTGCGAGAGACATGTCTACCTCAAGGTTAAATTTTTAGCGGGCGAAGTCTCGCCAAATAGGCGACACGGCAAATATGTCTCGCCGAATAGGCGACACGGCAAATATGTCTCGCCGAATAGGCGACACGGCAAAAATGTCTCGCCGAATAGGCGACACGGCAAACAAGTCTCGCCGAATAGGCGACACGGCAAATATGTCTCGCCGAATAGGCGACACGGCAAATATGTCTCGCCGAATAGGCGACACGGCAAGTATGTCTCGCCGAATAGGCGACAC
>JANNYO010000309.1:0-1319 GCA_031410115.1 Rhodanobacteraceae bacterium
CCCGAGCCCGTGGGGCCGGTAACCAGAAAAATGCCGTGCGGGCGGTGAATCAGATCATCAATGCGTTTCAGCCCGGCTTCTTCCATGCCCAAATCGCGCAAATCTAAGCGCCCCGCCTGCTTGTCTAGCAAGCGCAGCACAATGCGCTCGCCGTGGCCGGAGGGAATCGTCGATACGCGCACATCCACCGGGCGCCCGGCAATTTTCAGCGAAATGCGGCCATCCTGCGGCAGTCGGCGCTCGGCAATGTCGAGCTTCGCCATCACTTTAATGCGGCTGGCAACCGGCGCTGCGATACCTTTTTGCGGCGCCAATACTTCTTTCAATACGCCATCGACGCGAAAGCGAATCACCACGCGATTTTCGAACGGCTCGATGTGGATATCGGAGGCGTTTTCCTTCACCGCCTCGGTCAGCAGGGCATTGAGCAAGCGAATAATCGGCGCGTCGTCCGCCGCCTCCATCAAATCGGTGGGCTCGGGTAACTCATCGGCCAATTTGCGCAAATCAAAACTTTGATCGATATCCGCTGCCGCCGCTTTCGAGGTCTCCGAACCCTGCTCGTAAAGCTCCCGCAGGCGTGCATCAAAGGCCTCGCTGCTGATTTCTTCCAGCTTAATTGGCGCAGCCAAATAGCGCCGCAGCTCGGTAATGGTGGCAATCTTCACGTCCGGCCGATGGATAACCTGGGCGTGCCCACTAGGCAACCAGCCCGCCAAAGTCGCACCGTGCCGACGGGCAAAGCTAAACGCGGGTAGCGCTTGTTGGACTAGCGATTGGGGGTTGGACATGGTGCCTGCTCGAGGGAAATCAAAATGGGCGCTAGTTTAGCCGGTTCGAGTGCGTGTCAGGCGGCGGCTTGCTCGGCGAGCACGCGATATTCCCGATCCACCGCGTGTGCGGACGCCAATAAAACCCCAGCAGGTTTGCGGCGCAGCACAGAATGCCCACTTTCAGTACGTATCAAATAGGTCGGATTTGATTTCCCACCGTTAAATTTTTCTGCGTGAAGTGGACCGGTAAATCCGGGCACATGCTGGGTCAATTAATCCGACAGTTCGCGTTCGGGTAAAGCGAGATTGGATTGAGCGTGGGTCATAGTGGGCCGCACGCTTTGTTAGGCACCATAGCCTTTGGACAATGATTTGCTGGGCAATCGAGGTGTTTAGACCCAACAAATTGACGGTCCCAGAAGGCCACTAACGCAGCATTACCGATTCGGTTGACAGGCTGCCACCGCGTGATTTTGGGGCCAGGTTTTCTTGACAACATCATCTTAGCTCGGCTTAATTAAGCCATGAATAGTGATGCCGCTGACC
>JANNYO010000310.1:0-12701 GCA_031410115.1 Rhodanobacteraceae bacterium
TTGAACATCGCCACGCGCCGCTTCAATTCGCGCGATCAGCGTCTTCGATTTTTCTGCTCAACGTCAGCAATCGGGATGTCAGTTCGGCGATGTCAGCGCGCTCGCTCCCGGCATCGATCGCAAGTGGGATCAGTAGCCGCAGCACGCGCAGCTCATCGCGCTCAAGATTGAGCGCGGAAAACGACGCGCGTGCGGCGCGCAGCTCGGTTTGTGCGCGAATCGCTTCGTCGGCGTCCAGAGACGCGATGCCTAAAACCTCCAAACCCAGGCCATTGAGCTGTGAGTTTTTTAAGCGCTCGCCAAGTGCGATAACGGCGCTGCCATTATCGCGTTCAATCTCAACGTTTTTAACAAGATGCGCAATGCGCGCAGTTTCCAAATGCAATTCAGCGGTGAGTTTTGGATCATTTATGCCAACCGCAATATCCTGCGCCTGGGTCAATGCCGCCTGCGCGGTTTCACTTTGCCCAAGCTGCGCCAGCGCCCGACCCAAATTGCGCAGCAGACGCGCACGCGTGGCCGGCTCCGTGGCTTCCGGCAGCGCGTCCAAGCCGCGCTGAGCATATTCGGCGGACTTTTGTGGCTTCGTCAGGGAAAAACTTAAGCTGGAATAGGCCAGATAAACTTCCGACTTCAGCTCGGGCATCGGCACTTTCTGCAGCAGCGTTTCGGCATCTGTCAGCCGCTCTTCGCCGCGCACAAAATCCTGCATTGCAATTGCCGCGCGGCTATCAGAGATCAAGCCACGCACTTCTAATACCGGATCATTCGCAAGCAGTGCGGCCTCACGCGCGCTGCCGCCAGCATTGCGCTGGCAGGGCCAGTCTGCCATCACTCGACATGCGTTTGCCCGCGCTAAATAAAGCAGGGCTACAGTGCGCATATCATTTTTCCTGCGGGCATCGCTCAATGCATTTGGAATGACTTTGAGCACTTCCTCCGGCTCTGTTAGCGCTTGAATTTCCAGCGGATGGCGCGGCAGCTCTTTCGCGATTGCGCCGCACGGCAGTAACGCGAACGCCAGGGCGAACGCGGTTGCGCATAGCTGGAGCGGAGATTTCGGCAAAAAATTCATCCGCACAGTTTAGCGCTGAAATCGGACTATTCGGCGAAACCAGCTGAATGTAGCTGTAAATAAATTCCACGTAACGCCATCAATTCGGCGTGCGTGCCGAGTTCAACGATGCGGCCCTGCTCTAGCACGGCAATCTGATCAGCATGCTCAATCGTGCTTAAACGGTGCGCTATTACCAGCATTGTGGTGTGTGCGCGCAGCCGCGCCAGCGCTGATTGCACCGCACGCTCGGCGGCGTTATCCAGCGCGCTGGTTGCTTCATCGAGAAGCAAAAGTTTGCCACCTTTATAAATCGCGCGTGCCAGCGCGATCCGTTGGCGCTGGCCACCGGAAAGCTGGGCGCCATTGCTGCCCAGTTCGGTGTCAATGCCGTTCGGCAGGCCGCGCACGAATTCCGCCGCCTGCGCGTCTTCCAAAGCTTGCCAGATGGCTGCGTCGGTTTTCACATCGCGGTCTTTTTTTTCCGTGTCGCCTTCTGGCGAGACTTTTTTCCCCGTGTCGCATTCTGGCGAGGCACTTTTCCCCGTGTCGCCTTCCGGCGACACTCCGTAAGCGACGTTGTCGCGCACGGTTTCGCCGTTTAACACCACCGCTTGTCCGACCCAACCGATTTGCGCGCGAAAACTCGCCAGGGCGTAGCGATCAATCGCAACGCCGTCCAGTAAAACCTCACCCGCCGTGGGTGCAACCAGGCGCGCCAATACCTGTGCCAATGATGTCTTGCCGCCACCAGAACGGCCAACCAGTGCAGTGACGGTGCCCGGTGCTAGGGTTAAATTGATCTCTGTCAGTGCATCCACACCGGCGCCCGGGTAGCGCAGTGACACCTGGCTAAACTGCACTTCGCCGCGGGTCGTCGCAAGCGCAGTCGTTCCCGCATCGGACTCAACCGGTTCAAGCAACAGCGCGGCAACACTCGCCGCTGCCGCCACGCCGCGTCCGATCAAATTTTGGACATTGGTCAAGCGCTTTAGCGAAGGCAAAATCAGCAGCATTGAGGTGATGAAGCTCATGAATTCACCGGGCGACATGCCGCCAGCACCCGGTGCACGCGCCTGATTGGCGGCAACATAAATCACCAGAGCCAGCGCGCCTGCGGCTAAAAACTGCACCAATGAGGTGCTCAGCGCATTGGTCGCGGCAATTTTCATTTGGCTGCGAAAATTGTGCCGGTTAATCTCTGCAAATACCGCCGCTTCATGCGCTTGCGCGCCATATAGCTTGACGTCGCGTTCGCCCGCAATCACCGTTTGCGTGCGCGAAGTCAGGGCACCGAGCGAGTCTTGAATGCCACGGCTCAAGCGCCGATAGCGTTTCGCGACGCGGCTAACCACCAAGCCAATCAACGGGCCTGCAATCAACACTGTCAAAGTTAGTTTGACGCTGGTTGCTAGCATCACCGCGAACAGGCCAATAATCATCAGGCCGTCCGCCAAAATGATTTTGAAACTTTCCGTGCAGGCTTGCCCGAGTTGCTCCACTTCATTGGTCAAACGTGAGGTCAGTGGGCCAGGATCGTGGCTTGCAAAAAACTTCGTTGGCAGCCGCAAATAGTGCTCAAAACACAGCGCGCGCGTGTCACGCACAATGCTTCGGGCAATTTTCGCGGTACCCAAATCGCCGATGTAAACGCCCAAAGCACGTAACGCAAACAGCGCCAAAATAACCCAGGGCAGCCAAAACGCCACGGTTTGGTCGTGCGCTTTGAACACATCGTCCAACATGTATTTCATCAAATAGGTAAACGCCGCCGCGACCGAAGCCTCCAGCGCAATGCCCAAGCCCGCGCCGATCGCGGTGCGCCAATGTGGCTTGGCGTATTGCAAAAGGGTTTTTAGGCCTAGATCTTTTGCGTCACCCGCCACCACGTTCAGCGCAGCCCCGTTCCTACAGGGGAATCTTGTCTGCCGACTTCAACGCCGGCAACTGGCTGAAACTGCATCACCGGGACCGGCTTCGGTGCAGGCCGGGGAAGATAGTGATCAACCAGTAAAAATGCGAATAGCGCCATTAAATAGACGATTGAAAAATTAAAAACGCGCATCGCGAATAGCTCATTCGGTGGCCGCATCAAGCGGATCGCGTAATACAAAAACGCCGCGTTCAATACCGCCGCTCCGCCCAAATAAAACACACCACACATGCCAAACAGCACCGGCAAAAACGTGATCACGCACAGCAAAATCGTATAGAGCAGCACCTGAAAACGCGTGTATTCCACGCCGTGCGTCACCGGCAGCATAGGAATATCAGCGGCGGCGTAATCATCGCGACGAAAAATTGCCAATGCCCAAAAATGCGGCGGCGTCCAAATAAAAATGATTAAAAACAGCAGCAAAGCGTGCGGATGTACTTCCCCCGTGATCGCAACCCAGCCCAACACCGGTGGCGCGGCACCTGCAGCACCGCCGATCACAATGTTTTGTGGCGTCGCGCGCTTGAGCCACACGGTGTAAACCACGGCATAGCCCATCAGCGAGGCAAAAGTTAGCACTGCGGTCAGCACATTCACCCACGCCGCCAAAATCAGCATACTGAGTGCACCAATACTCAAGGCAAAAACCAGCGCTTGACGCTCGGTCAAGCCACCGGTCGGAAGCGGCCGGTGCTGGGTACGGATCATTTTCGCGTCAATGCGCGCATCCAAAATATGATTAATTGCAGCCGCTGATGATGCGGCCAGCCAAATGCCCAATGCGCCCAACAGCATCGGGCGGATCGGCGGCAAACCCGGCACTGCGAGCAACATGCCAACCACCGCGGTGAAAACAATCAACGCCACGACGCGCGGCTTGGTTAACTGCCAATACGCGCGAAAGCTGGGCTTTGGCTTAATTTGAATGGTGCTGACGGATGCGTTCATCGCCGCATATTAGCCGCTCGGGCATGAATTTTTCGGTTTGTCGCAATCCGGGTTGGGACTGCGACAGATTGCGCCTAGCGCAAACCTCTACTCCGTCGGGCAAGTTGCGAGTCGCTCCAAGTTGATCTCGCCAGCGCGAGCGCGAAAGCTTCCAGCGGTCAAGGCATCATCAAATTGATAGCGCAACACCGCATTCGCGCAGCCGTTGAAGGAAACGCTGCCATGTCCGACGACCGTGTAGTTTTGCGTCGGCACGCTTGCAAGCTTGCCACCAAGCGTGCGGTAGATCGTCACGGGCACCACGCCCGCCTGCGCACTTACCGGAATTTCAGCCGATAGCGTTAGCCAGTGCTGTGTGGATAGATCATTCGGTGTACCGGCGTCGTAGGTGAACCAGCCGCCAAACAAAAAGCCGGGTGCTGCGTCTGTGGCGGGTTGCACCGTCATCATCACACCTTGACCAGAAGTTTGAGGCTTATACCAAGCGCCACTTTGGCGCGCATCGAAGCCTGCACGTGCGGGCCTGGCATCTCGCCCAGGCACGTTTTGCGCTGGGTTCAAACGGCACGGCGCCGAACCGCCTGTCAAACGATCAAGTGGAATCACACCGTATTTGCCACCTGCCTCACTTGCAACAAATTCAAATTCCAAGGTTGCACGATTGCAATCTGTGGCGCGCAAAGTCGCTTTGCCCACCACAGTTGATTGCGTGATCGGTGCGCTGTCGAAAATACCTGCGCTATTGCGATAAATCTCAAGTTGCGCAACCTTGGCGCCGGGCTCGACGACGCCACTCAGCGTGTACCAGCGAAGATTCGCTGGGGTGTTGGAATTTGAAATTTCGCGGGCCGGGTCGAAGTCTTCACAATCTGGACAAGGCAGTACCGAATCTGTGTCGGAGTAAGTAAACCAAGGCGCGAACAGGAGGTTGCTTTGTGGAAAGTATTGAATGAAAAACCCCTGCCCAGAAATTTGCGGCGTGTGCCAAGCGCCGGAAAGCCCAGATTGATCTATCGTGATGCCTGGTTTGATCGCGCCTACCTCGGCGCTACCCAGGGTAATCGTGCTGCGACCGGGATCTTGCGCAAGCGTGATCGTTCGAAAGTTGCCCGCGGGGTCTATTGCAGTCGCTTCAGCGCGACAGCTTGCGCTTTCGCAAGGGAACATGCGCTGCTCTACAACGCTGCCATTTGTGCCGGAAATACGGGAAAGCTGAACGCCCAGATCGTCGTCGGATGACACTAAAAACTCATTGATATTTGGTGATGCAAACAGAGTGACTACAGAATTTCGCGGGCTTTTTAGCTCTTGCGCCCACACAGTGCGGCCATTGAAAATCGCAAGCGCTTGCAGTGTGATTGGATTTATTGCGGAGGAATCTGAGCCTGTGTATGCGCCAATACGACCTGATAAATAAACGCAATTGTTGTCGACTAAAACATTCGTAACGGCTTTGGCGGTCGGGACTTTCCATTGTTGACTGCCATCACTATTCAAAAGCATCACGTCGAACGTTTCTGAGCTGATCGATTTTTGCATGCCAAGCAAAACCTGATCGTTTTTTAATACCTGTCCAATTAGCTCAAAGATCGACAAATCGAACGAAAACGATCGGGTAAAAAAGACGTCGCCGTTCGGACGTAAATAAAACCATTCACTCGCAATAAAATCCCTGGGGCCGGTACTCAACAGGATGCTGCCGTTGCCGCCGATAGCAAAAATACGGGACACTAACTTGCTTGAAATACTCGATTGCGTGATCTGATTATCGTTTGCAACATCAACGACTTTGAGGCCCATTAGCGGCAATCCGTAGACCAGTCGCAGCCTGCCATCGTCAAGAAAGCGCATTTGCGATTTGAAGGCATCTTTGTTTGGGATCGTTACTGAAATGAGCTCGACGCCAGAGGCGCTTGCAAAGCAGGACAGAGCGGTATCGCCGACGAAGTTGTTGTTTAGTTCTCGAAAGCAAACGCGCGCGCTGTTGGCAATCAACTGGGTATGCTGCACAAACCGAACCGTTCGCTGCCAAAGTTTCGTACCGTTCGCGGCGAAGGCATCAAGCCGGGTGACGTATTGCCCATCATAAAATTGGTGCAAGATAAAACTTTTTCCGTCATTTGCAATTACGCTCGCGATTACACTCGGCTGCGTGACGCTTTTCGCGAGCATAGAGGGCGCTGGAATTTCAACTCCTCTCGCAGTAAAGGCGCGAAACCCGCTTTTACTAGTCATTAAAATTGTGTCATCAGCACTATTGGCAATTCGCGCTTTGTAGTTGCCTGTTAATTCGGTTTCGATGTTGGGTGCACTGGGTGCCAGGTTGGTAATAACCAGTTTCCCTCCGACCGTCGTTGACAAGACATTGGCGAACCCCTGTGCTAGCCCCAACAGCGGGCAGTCTTGTGTGCATTGTTGATCGTTCGCGTAGCGGGTTTGCTTCAACAGCGTGCCGTTGGCTGAAAAAATGATCGCGCTGTGGCTAAAAACGCTGAACCCGGTTTCAAATTCCAACACAAGCCCATGATTGCCCATCCCATCTTGCGTCCAAACGCCAAAACTAGGTTGCACTAACTCAGGTAGGTCTACATCCCGGGTTTCGGTCAGAAAGCCCGCAGTGGAGTAAAGCCGAACTTGTAAGCGAGACACGTCCGAGATCAAAACCAATGCGCGACCATCGCTTAGCCCACGTATCGTGACATTCTGACTGAAGCGCACGTTGTCCAGAGCTTTCGACCATAGCTGGGTGCCGTCATCGCGGTTGCGTTTCAACACATAGCCCGTGCGGGTTTCATTCGTACTCAGAAGCAAGAGTTCGCGCTCGCCGTTTACAAAATCTGCGCGAATGAAAGACCCACCGCTTGGCGCGGGAAATCGCATCGCGAGTGAGCCGTCCTCTGCTATTAAGCTCGCGCCATTAATATTGCTGAGCAAATAAGGTGCCATCCCAGACTTGCCGATCTGGAGCTTACAGTTGGAAACACGCTCCTTCGGTTTTTACCAAGTCCAGGTGTTAGTACAGCTGCCGATTCAAGCCCAACGCCTGCAGCACCTTGCTGGCAATTTCCTCAATTGACGTGTGGGTGCTGGAAACCGACGGCACAGATTCGCGGCGAAACAGTTTTTCTGCGGCATCGACTTCCCAACGGCATTGTTCGATTGAGGCGTATTTGCTCATCGCCCGGCGTTCGGTGCGAATTTGGCTGAGGCGTATGGGATCGATGCTCAGGCCGTACACGCGGGCTTTTTGCGCCTTGATGCGCGGCGGCAGCTCGCCGTGCTCTAGATCCTCTTGCACCAGCGGATAATTCGCCGCACGAATGCCGTAATGCAGCGCCAAATACAGGCAGGTGGGGGTTTTGCCCGAGCGCGATACGCCGATCAGAATCACTTCCGCGTCAGAAAAATTAACGTCGATGCCATCATCGTGGGTCAGTGCGTAGTTGGTGGCATGCATGCGCGCTTCGTACTCGGCGTAGTTGTTCAGCCCGTGCGCCTGACCTACACGCGGCGTACGTGGGCGGCCTAACTCGAGCTCCAACGGGCCGATAAACGGCGCGAATACGTCCAGCATTAGTGCGCCACTTTCCGCCAAAATTGCGCTCAAGTCCGGATCGACCACGGTGTTAATCACGATCGGGCGCTGGCCAGTTTGTAGCTGCGAATGTCGCAGCTGCTCGAGCGCGGCGCGGGCTTTGGCTTCGTTATCAACGAAAGCTAGGCGACAGGTTTGAAACTCGGTACCGTCAAATTGTGTCAGCACACTGTGACCAATGGTTTCAGCGGTGATGCCGGTGCCGTCAGAAATGTAAAAAATGGGGCGTTTAGGGCGGTTGGACATAGCAATTTTCGTTTTGGCTTTAAATTTTTCGGTGCGTTTCTAAAATAGCGTAAATAAGCGGTGAAATTTGGCGATAAATCTCGCAGGAAGGCGACACGGCGAACAACTTGTTCTAGTCTGCGCATCTCGATTTGCCAAATGCGCAACTATGAAAATTGCCTTTCTTGCTAGCAAAGCCCAGCCCGCGCAAGACACCCTGGCACTGATGATTGCGCGCTACGGCAATTTGGCGATTGAGCAGGCGGAAATTGTGGTCGCTTTGGGCGGCGATGGCTTCATGCTGCAAACCCTGCACCGCACTAAAAAACACGGCTTGCCAGTATTTGGCATGAAACAGGGCTCGGTGGGTTTTTTGATGAATTTGTATCAAGAGCATGATTTGCTAGAGCGCCTGGACAAGGCGCAATCGGCGATTTTACGACCATTAAAAATGGTGGTCACGACCGAATCCGGCGGCAGTGCGGAATCCCTGGCGGTGAATGAAGTTTCGCTGCTGCGTCAAACCAAGCAGGCGGCGAAAATTCGGATTTGGGTGAACGAAAAATTGCGCGTCGATGAATTGGTTTGCGATGGCGCGATGGTCGCCACACCAGTTGGTTCTACGGCCTACAATTTGTCCGCGCACGGGCCAATCTTGCCGTTGAACTCCGACGCTCTGGCGCTCACGCCGATCAGCCCGTTCCGGCCACGGCGATGGCGTGGGGCAATCATCAAACGCGAATCGCTCGTGCGCTTTGAAATTTTGGATCACTATAAACGTCCGGTCAGCGCCACCGCTGATTCCACTGAGATTCGCGATGTGGTTGAAGTCACCGTGCAGGAAGCGCTGGACGAGCGCTACACCGTGATGTTTGATCCGGAGCACAATTTAGAAGAACGTATTTTGAACGAGCAGTTTGCGTTTTAGCCGGCGTTCCATCCTCAGCGGCGCAGTTTGTGGCTTATTCGCGACGCGTTTTCCGTGTCGCCTGTTCGACGAGACGCGTTTGCCGTGTCGCTACCGCGAGACTCATTTGCCGTGTCGCTACCGCGAGACTCAAGACGCCGGCTGGCATTCCGGGCAGATATACAGGCGTCGCCCGGCAAGCTCGAGCCGAGTGATTTTCGTGCCGCACTGATAGCAGCTTCGGCCATCGCGCTCGAATGCCGCAAAGCGATAACCTTCATAGGGCGCGCCATCACTTTGCAACACGCCTGAAATGGCCGCTTCGTTGGTCACACCGCCGGTTTCGTAGCTGCGACGCGTCACACTGAGCAGCTGTTCGGCGAGACGTTCGCGCGCCAGCTCGGTCAAATCTTTCGCGCGCGCACTTGGGTGTAGTCCGGCATAAAACAAAACCTCCGTGCGTAAATAGTTGCCCATGCCCGCCAAAAACGTTTGATCTAACAACAGTGCTGCCAGCGCTTTACCGGCAAAGCGTGGCTCAGCCAAGCGCTTCGCCAGCATGGTTTCAGTAAGTTTTGGGTTCAGCGCGTCTGGCCCGAGCTTGCGTAAAAACGGATGCTCGATAAGTTTTTCGGTGTGCCAAACCGAGATATCAGAGGCGCTGAACAAAAACACTGCAACCTTTTCGGTGTGTATGGATAACCGCAAATCCCTTGTGGTTTTCGGTGTGCGGCCGAATTTGGCTATTTTCCAGACACCATACAGCTGATTGTGGCTGTAGATGCTTAAGCCGCAGGCGAAGTGCGTTAGTAGCGCTTTGCCGTGTGTCTCGAAACCGGTGATGACGCTGGCTGACAAAGCGGTCTCAAATGGTTTTAGATGTTCAAACTTAAACCAGACCTTTTTCAGTGGCTTTGTGCGGATCGCACGATCCAGCAAGTCGGCGGCGCGGCGTATTTCTGGACCTTCAGGCATACCAATCCATTATGTTGTTCAGCGGAACTTGTCTGTCGTGTCGCCTAATCGGCGAGACATGTCTAATCTTGCCAAACCGCCTGCACACACACCGTGCACGCTAAATTTCACGCGGCCTCCATTGCTCGCACGAAAGTAAAATCCTATAGTTCGCTCACGCTATTTTGCGTCGCGACCATCAGGTCATGTGATGAAAATCAATCTAGGTCAAGACTCAGCGCTTGACGCAGCGCTGCAAACGGCGGGAAATTCAGCGGTAAAACGCGAGCAGGATGCTGCGATCTGGGAAAATCCGCTGATTGCGCCTGGAACCCTGGCGAAATTTAACAGCGACCGTTCGGCGATTAGGCTCAAAGTCTCGGCGAATAAGTCAATAACCGATTTGGGCGTCAAAAAAATTCTAGTCGGCCTCATCGTGTTGTCCAGCCTTGTCGCCGCTTTTAGTTTTGCCCAAGGAAATGTTTTGGCACCATTGTTTACGCTGGTGGATCTAAGCGTGGTTTGCCTAGCGATGTTCGCAGTCGCACGCGCCAACACAGCATGCGACGAGGTGTGCCTAGACGCGGCTGCGAACCAATTGGTCGTGCGCTGTACGCGCCAAGGGCGCAGCAAAGAATCAGTGTTTAATCTAGGCTGGGTGCACATGCAGCTTGAAGCGGCGGGCGCTGGCAGCCACGTATTTCTCGGCGCCAGTGGCAAGCGCGTCGAAATAGGAAGTTTTTTGAACACCGAACAACGCGCAGGCTTAAAAAACCAACTCCAAGACTTCCTTGAGTTGGCTAAAACGCGTGCATTTAACTAAACTGTCGGGCTATTGCAAAAAGGTTGTAAAGCGATGAAAGCAAGTTTCTATCTCAAGGCGGCAATCGGGACAATTCTCGGTTTGGTAAATTCTGGCGCGTGGGCCGAACCGCAACGTTGGCAGCTCAACATGACCGAAGGCGTGACGGAAACCAGCCGCGCCGTGCAGCATTTGCATATGCAGATCTTTTATATCTGTGTCGTCATCGGCGTTTTGGTATTTGGCGCAATGTTTTATTCGATGTACAAGTTCCGTAAATCTAAAGGCGCGGTTGCCGCAACCTGGAGCCACTCAACAGTGGCTGAAATCATTTGGACGGTCGTGCCAATCGTGATTTTGGTGGTGATGTGTATTCCAGCGACGCGCGTGCTGTACCAAATGTATGACACTAGCAAGCCAGAAATGACTGTGGCCATCACCGGTTATCAGTGGCTTTGGGAATACGAATATCAGGGCGAAAACGTCAAGATTTCCTCGCGCCTAAACCAAGAATCAGATCAAACGCGGCGCCTGCACTCCGGAAAAGATCCGTATGCAGTCAAAAACTATCTGCTAGACGTGGGTGCAGAACAGCGCTTGATTCTGCCGATCGATACCAAAATCCGTTTTGTTGTTACCGCTGACGATGTGATTCACGCCTGGTGGGTGCCGGATTTTGCGATCAAGCAAGATGCGATCCCAGGTTTTATCAATGAGGCGTGGACGCGTATCGACAAAGTCGGCGTCTATCGCGGCCAGTGTGCGGAGCTGTGTGGCAAAGACCATGGTTTTATGCCAATTGTGGTTCAAGCGGTTACCAAGGCTGAGTTCCAATCGCGTCTTGCGCAAATGCGCATTGAGCAAAATCCACTCGACCCGCAGCCGGTACTTGCTGCAATTCCGGCGGCCACTGCGGCGTCGTTTGAATAAGCCTCGCGATTGCGACACGGCAAGCATGTTTCGATTGAAAGTCAGAACCAAATAATTTTCAGAAGGCAATAAAAATGGCACACGCAAACACGCACGACGGGCATGCACAAGACGGGCACGATGACGGCCATGACGATCACAGCCACGCGCCGCCTGGTTTCCTAGATCGCTGGGTATTCACCACTAATCACAAAGACATCGGCACGATGTATCTGTTGTTCTCGCTGCTTATGTTTTTCATTGGCGGCGCGATGGCTTTAGTGATTCGCGCAGAACTGTTTCAGCCCGGATTACAGCTGGTACATCCAGAGTTTTTCAATCAGATGACCACAATGCACGCGCTGGTGATGATTTTCGGCGCGGTGATGCCCGCCTTCGTCGGCTTGGCCAATTGGCTGATTCCGATGATGGTTGGCGCGCCAGACATGGCGCTGCCGCGAATGAATAACTGGTCATTCTGGATTATGCCGTTTGCCTTTACGCTCTTGCTGTCCACCCTGTTTATGGACGGCGGTGGCCCAGCCGGTGGTTGGACACTGTACCCACCGCTGAGTATGCAGGGCGGCAATAGCGTTGCTTACGTGATTTTTGCAATTCACATGATGGGGATTAGCTCAATCATGGGCGCGATCAACATTATTGCCACCATTTTGAATATGCGCGCACCGGGCATGGACTTGCTGAAAATGCCGGTGTTTGTTTGGACGTGGCTGATTACCGCATTTTTGCTGATTGCGGTGATGCCGGTATTGGCGGGTGCAGTAACGATGTTGCTGACAGACAAGTTTTTTGGCACCAGCTTTTTCAACGCGCTGGGCGGTGGCGATCCCGTGATGTTCCAACACATCTTCTGGTTCTTTGGCCACCCAGAGGTCTACATTATGATCTTGCCGGCCTTCGGCATCGTTTCTGAAATCATTCCAACCTTTGCGCGCAAGCCGCTATTTGGCTATCAGGCGATGGTGTATGCCACCGCATCGATCGCATTTTTAAGCTTCATCGTGTGGGCGCACCACATGTTCACCGCCGGCATGCCGTTAGGAGGCGAACTATTTTTTATGTACGCCACAATGCTGATCGCGATCCCAACTGGCGTGAAAGTGTTCAACTGGGTCAGCACGATGTGGAAAGGCTCCATGACGTTTGAAACGCCGATGCTGTTCGCGGTCGCGTTCGTGATTCTGTTTACCATCGGCGGCTTTTCCGGGTTGATGCTGGCGATTGTGCCGGCCGATTTCCAATATCAAGACACCTATTTCGTCGTGGCGCACTTTCACTATGTGTTGGTGACGGGTGCCATTTTCAGCCTGATGGCAGCAACGTATTTCTGGTTGCCGAAGTGGACGGGGC
>JANNYO010000311.1:0-7084 GCA_031410115.1 Rhodanobacteraceae bacterium
CGCGGTGGCTGAACCCCTCGACGACGAAGCCCTGGACACCTTGGGGGCCCGCCTGGCCTTCGAGCCGTGGGGTCTGGCCCTGGCTGCCCGCCACCTCGCTTCGGGCCAGGCCTCGCCTGGCCGATTAGCTGCCCAGCTCAACCGCCCGCCCGCACCGACCACCGATGATTTGAGCTATGAAGTCATTTTGGAGCCCACCGATCAGCGCATGCTGTTTGTTGCGGACCAGGCGGTGTCGGTCAGCGAAGAGCAAGTGCTATTCACCTCCGAACAGCGCTTTTTACGCACCGCAGCGATTAGCGACTTGCTGCGCTATCGCGCACGCTCCGCGTTATCAAATCAGGTTCCACCTGGACGTTATGGCGAACAGGAAAGACTATGGGCACTGCGCTTACCGGCGAACCGCAACCCGCGCGCGGTTGCGTTAGGTGTGCAGTTAGCGCAGCGCCATCAAAACCCGATAGAGATTGTCAACGCCGCACTTGCGATCTATCGCGACCAGCCATTTCGCTACACACTGTCGCCACCTGAGGCGTTGGGCATCAACACGACGGACGAGTTTTTATTCGATAACCGCGCCGGCTTTTGTCAGCATTACGCCAATAGTTTTGCCACGCTGATGCGTGCAGCTGGCGTGCCGACGCGGGTGACGACAGGATTTGCCGGCGGTGAATATCGCAGAGCCGGCTATTTTCTGGTCACCAAAGCGCGCGCACACGCCTGGAATGAAGTACTGATTGACGGCATGTGGCGACGCGTGGACCCAACCGCACAGGTACCGCCCGAGCGCGTCGATGTCGCAGCGCGGGAAGCGTTTGGCGAAAATCAGTCCGATTTCATGCGCGCACTGCGCGAACGCCGCGACCAAATGGCCGATTGGTGGAATCGCACGGTGTTAAATTTCAACGCCGCGCGCCAAGCTAGTTTGTTCAAGTCATTTGGCATTGAACACGCCGGCTGGGAGCAACTCGTTGGTGCGCTGGCGGGCGCGCTAACGCTTGCCGGATTGTTTTGGATGCTGGTGATTTGGCGGCGCGACCGACGTCCAGAAAATAGGATCCAGCAAGAATATTTGCGTGTGCTCGCAGTGCTGTCAAAACGTGGGTTTACGCGCGAAGCTAGCGAAGGGCCGCAGGATTTTTTGGCGCGCGTTTTACGCCACCGCCCGCAAACTGTTCGCCCTGAACCTGCCGAAGGATTCTGCGACGCGCCTTGGCGCGTTAGCTTTGCGAAGCTAACCCAGCACTATGTAGAACTCAGCTATGCCGGTGAGCTTGACGCCGCGTCAGATCAGGATAAACACGCATTTTCCTTAAGCGCGCGTGCGTGCATCACCCAGCTTCGACGCTTAAGCTCAGATCAGATCAGCTAAGCTCGCGTGCATCCGAATGTACCCTCCTTTAATCGCAAAACTATGCCACCACTTTTAATACTGACCTTAATCGCCCAGGGCATTTGCGTGATGCACGCCATGCGTAACGGCAACAATAACTGGATTTGGATCATCGTTATGGTGCCCGGCTTAGGCTGCGCCGCATACGGGCTGAGCCATATTGCACCCGGCTTGTTTGGTAGCTTTGGCGTCAAAAGCACTGCCAGACGCGTGCTTAAAAGCATCGACCCAGAGCGCGACCGCCGCAAATTAGCGCAAAATCTAGACCGCAGCGACACCGTCGACAACAAGCGGCATTTGGCAAAAGAATCGTTGGAGCTAAAAGATTTTGCCAAAGCCAAAGGACTTTACGAGCTGTGCCTAAACGGCATTTATGAGCGCGACCCGGAGCTAATGTATGGCTTAGCGCAGGCGCAGGCAGGCTTGGGCGAACACGCCAACGTGCGTAAGACACTAGAAGATTTGATCGCGTTCAACCCGGATTTTCGCTCGCCCGACGGGCATTTGCTGTATGCGCAAACGTTGGCAGAGCTTGGTGAAAATGAAAAAGCGCTGCAAGAGTTGAGCATTGCCAAAGACAACTTTCCTGGCGAAGAAGGACGCTACAGCTTCGCCCAATTGCTGATAAAAATGGGCAAAACCGAGCGCGCTCGACCGGTGTTAGAAGAACTGGTTAAACGCGTGCGCTTGGCACCCGCGCATTACCAAAAGGCCCAGGCTAGCTGGGTGCAGAAGGCAAATGCGGCACTGAAGTCGATTTAGCGACGCCAGCACGGCTGCATCTGCTGCGCCCCGCAAAACCGTAGCTTCATACCAATTTAAAACTGCTGAGCACCTAAAATGAGCCTAATTTCCCTCTGCGAACGCGGGTTTATTCCCGACCCATTGACCCGTTTTGGCATGCGCCGATTGTGCAAAGAGCGCTTGCGTGACGAATATGCCGGCGACTGGAAAGCGCGGCAAAAGGACTGGGTCGCGGTGCTCAAACAGAGTGCTGTCGCAATCGAAACGCAAGCCGCGAACGACCAACATTACGAAGTGCCGCCGCCGTTTTTTGTCGCCAGTTTAGGCAAGCGCTTGAAGTACTCCAGCTGTTTTTACGCCACTGGTAAAGAAACCTTGAGCCAGGCCGAAGAAACCATGCTGGCGATGTATTGCGAGCGCGCCGAACTCAGCGATGGCATGAGCATTTTAGAGCTGGGCTGTGGCTGGGGCTCGCTGACGCTTTGGATGGCGGAAAAATATCCGAATGCAAAAATTACCGTGGTCAGCAATTCCAAGCCGCAGCGCGAATTTATTGAAGCGCGCTGCCGCGAGCGAGGCTTTCAACATGTGCAGGTGATTACCTGTGACGTCAACAAGCTGGAACTGGAAGTCAGCCAATTTGACCGCGCGGTGTCGATTGAGATGTTTGAGCACATGCGCAACTACGACACGCTGCTGGCGCGCATTTCGAGTTGGTTAAAACCCAGCGGCAAGCTGTTTGTGCACATTTTTTGCCACCGCGAAGTCGCCTACCCGTTTGAAGTTAAAGGCGAAAGTGACTGGATGAGCCAGTATTTTTTCACCGGTGGCCTCATGCCCGCGTTCGACACCTTTCGCCATTTCGATCAGCACTTGCGCATCGAGGCCGACTGGAAAGTGCCGGGCACGCACTACGAGAAAACCAGCAATCATTGGCTTGCCAATATGGACAAGAACAAGGCTGAAATCATGGCGGTGTTCAAAACCTGTTACGGGCCCGAGCAAGCCGCGATTTGGTTTCAGCGCTGGCGCATGTTTTATATGGCCTGCGCTGAACTTTTTGGTTTTGATGACGGCAAAGAATGGTTTGTTGGGCATTATCGATTTGTCCGGGCTTAGTCGCTGCCACGCTTCGACAATCATTAACGCACAGGAAAAGCCTTAACAAACTAGCGAAAAAGTCTGCGTCTATTCAGGCGGGTGGCGATAGCGTCAAAACTCGTTTGTAAATGGATGCAACGTGATGACCAACCGACTCAAAACTTTAGCCGCCGCGTTCCTATTCGGCGCGCTCAGTTTTACTGCCAGCGGCCAACCCGCCGTGAATGCGGGCGCTGCAATCGCCAATCCCGCTGCCACCGCCCCACGCGAGTTCCGTGCGGATTACGAGCTATTTCGCAACGGTAAGTTAATGGGTTCTTCGCACATTACTTTGGCGAAATCGGCGTCGAACAAGTCCGGGCGTGGCTTTACTTTTTCGACGGTCAGCGAAAGTGAAGGCGGCTGGGCCAGTTTAGTCGGCGGCGCAGACATCAAGGAAGTCAGCGAATTCACCCAAGTGGGTGATCGCTTTCAGCCGACGAGCTATAGCTATCGCCAGTCGGTGAGCTTCAAAAAACGTAAGCGCGAAATTAGCTTTGACTGGAGCAAAAAATGGGCGCGCGAAGACGATGGCGACAACGTGGTGAGCTATTTGTTGGAACCAGCGTCGTTGGATCGAAATTTGGTAGTGCTTGCGTTGGCGTCAGACTTAAAAGCAAACCGCGCCAATCTAAACCATGTCGTGGCCTACAAAGGCGAGGCGGTGAGTTGGCAGTTTAACAATGCCGGTGTAGAGAAAGTCAGCACCGCGATGGGCGTGATTGAGGCGAACCGAGTTGAGCGGGTGCGCGAAAACAAAGATCGCTCAACCACCAGCTGGCATGCGGCAAAATATGATTTTTTGCCCATTAAGATTAAGCAAGTTGAGCCCAATGGCGACAGCATCGAAATGCGTATTAAGCGCATTGAAATCGCGAAATAAGTTTTGCCTCGGCAATGACGTCAATAATTAAGTACACATTATTGTTAGCTAGCTTAGCGCTTTGCGGCGGCTGCAAAAGCAAGTTCGAAAAAGCGGTTGATGTTTGCATGACGCAAGTTACCGAAGCCAGTAACGCTGCTGTCGGCAAAGACAGAGCGAAAACGGCGCAGGAAAAAGCCTTCGCCGAAACTGCGGGTGCGATGTTTATGACCATGGGCGCGTCCACCTGCAACGCCATTCGCACTCAGTGCAAGGCCGACCCTAAAGGTGCGGCGTGCACCGAGCAGCTTGCGCTATATCAATAATCCGCCTATTTAACGCCGTGCATACCGCGCCGAATCAGCGGTGCTGCAACCAAGGCGAGCGCGCCGGTAACTAGTCCGACGATCAGTAATTTTTGAAATAAATTATGGTAAGTCAGTGCGGCGTCGACCAAATTCATCGATTCGCCGTCAGGGACTTCAATCGCTGCCAACTTGGCAAACTGCACGGCTAATTTTTCACTCCATGCGGTCGCTAAAAACCAAGTTCCCATCATTAAACTGACGACGCGCGTTACTGAAAGCTGGGTAACAGCGGCCAAACCAACGGGCGACAAACACATCTCGCCGATTTCTAAAATAAAATAGGCCAGTACCAGCCACCAAACGCTTGCCAACATGCCGCCGTCAGCGCCTGCGTGAGTAGCCGCAATCATCAGCGGAATGAACGACAGGCCGGCAAAAACCAGACCCAGCGCGCTTTTTATTGGCTTACTTGGATTGGCACCAAAACGATCCAGCCAGCCCCAAAGCACGGTGAAAACCGGCGCCAGCAAAACGATAAACAGCGCGCCTAAAAACGTCAGCGAACCCGCTGTTTGTTTGAGGGTAAATAAATCGTAGGCTAAAAACAGCATGAGTAAGCCGCCCACAATACCCGCCACCGCGCGCGCAGCCCACGGATTGCGGGTGCGCTCGGCGAGGGTGACGGCGACGACAAAGCTCAGCGGTGCTAGCAGTAAGGAATAGGTCGACATCGGTGCATAGGTGAAAAACACTTTCAGCTGCTGCCAGGCGTTTAGGCCCGTCAAACTCACCACCACCTTGTCGTGCGTCAGGCTCGGAAACAAATCTTTCGTCAACAGCCGATCGGTAAACGCGACCCACGAGCCGTAGGTTTGCTCGTACAGGGTAAAAAAGATCAGGCAAAGCAGAATTAAAGTGATCAGGCTGAGCATTTGCCCGCGCTGTATCGGGCTGCATTGGGTTGTGCAAAACCAGATAAACCAGCCACCCACCGCCACCGACACTGACCCTAGTAGCGCGGTATCAAGTGCCAAGCCCCCCACGCTGCCAATGCCGCTGGCTGCGGCAGACATCAAAAACGCTACGGGAATGACCCCTAACAGCGCAAAAGCGTAGATCAGAAATTCGCGCGGAATGCCAAACACGCGCTCGCGCAAACGTTCTGGGTGGGCGGATTCTGCATGGCCATGTAAGTATTTTTGCCCCCAAATAAACATGCCTAGACCCAGCGTCATGCCCACGCCAGCGGCACCAAAACCAAAGCGCCAGCCTAAAGTTTCACCCATGTAACCGCACACAATTGAAGCGAATAGCGCGCCTAAATTGATCCCCGCATAAAATAAACTAAAGCCCGAATCGCGGCGCGGGTCGTCCTCTGGATAGAGTTTGCCGACGATGGTGGAAATATTAGGCTTTAAAAAACCAACGCCCATAATGATGAAGGCCAAACTCATATAGAACGCACCAAGCGCGGATGTGTCTTGGGTCAGTACGCCACCGATGCGCACGGCTTGAGCCCCCTCAATCGCCATACCCGCATGCCCAATGCACAGCATAATCGCGCCAAAAATGACCGCTTTACGCATGCCTAAATAACGATCCGCGAGCAGACCACCGATCACCGGTACGCAATAAACCAGCGCGCCGTAGGCACCAATCACATCCAAACTGGGCTTATCACCAAATAGGTGGTGCTTGGTCAAATACAAAAACAACAGCGCCTTCATGCCATAGAAAGAAAACCGCTCCCACATTTCGGTAAAGAAACAAACATAAAGCCCTTTCGGGTGACCAAATAATTCATCGGCGCGGGCGGTGCTGGACATAGTTGGTTTCTGCGGTGGGTGAAACACAAGGGGCAAGGTTCTACCAAGCGATTTTGCTGCCTTTATGGCGCGGTCAACATGCCCATGCAGTTGTTCAAATTCGTGGGCGTCGCCGCCAAGGTTGGCAGAAAGCGAAAATGCGCGCAATCGGGGTTTGCGTCCACCGGCAGCCAGCGCGTGCTGGACTCAAATTGAATATGCAGCGGCGTTGACGGCAAGGTTTTAAACAGCGCCGTCCAGGCGCGCAGCGCACCGCTTGCACCGGTTAAATTCGTGCTTTCGTTGTCATCGCGGCCCATCCACACCACGCCCAAATGTTTGCCGGTATAGCCGGCGTACCAGCTATCGCGCTTATCGTTGCTGGTGCCCGTTTTGCCCGCTACATCCAGCTTGACTTGATTGACCAGCGACTGCGCAGTGCCGGTGCGCGTGGTTTCATTGAGTGCCAGTGTCACCAGCTTGATCGCCTCAGAATTGGGCGGCTTGATACTCAAACGCGGGAAGCGGTTTAAGGCGCGGCCGGTGCGATCCAACACCGCACGCACCGCAACCAGCGGCAAAACGCGCCCGCCACTGGCAAGCGCTTGATACAGCTGAGTGACCTGCATCGGCGATAGATCGACCGCACCCAAAATCATTGCGGGCGGCGCCGGCACGGGCACTTCAACGCCCAGTGTGCGTATCAATTCAGCCAATCGGTCAACGCCAATATCCAGGCCTACGCGCGCGGCGGCAAGGTTGTAGGACTTCGCCAGCGCGTCTATTAGCAAAACATTTCCGTGGCTCAAATGATCATAATTTTGCGGCCGCC
>JANNYO010000312.1:0-1901 GCA_031410115.1 Rhodanobacteraceae bacterium
GTTAAAGTGCACCGATCCTTCGGTAACTTCATAACCATCCCGACCACTAAGCACATAGCCAAGCGTGGACTTCCCCGCACCATTTGGCCCCATGATCGCGTGCACCTCGCCCGGCTTAACGGTTAGGTTCACACCTTTTAGAATTTCCCGGCCAGCAACGCGGGCATGGAGATTTTTGATTTCTAACATAATTAGGTTGCTTTCTTATTTTTATTTTTAGTTTTGGCTAATTTTGGCAGCTTTGCGACCGGAATTTTAGCTCCCAACGCTTCGACATCTGCCAAATCCTGTAGTCGACCCGACGCTAATTTATTGGTACAAAGCCTTTGCCTATCGATCACTTGCGTCGGCACCGACATTATTTCAGTCTGCACGGCGTGTGGGTATGCCTCGGCAAAGGTGACTCCTGAAATTTTCGTTAGTATATCAATGCGTTTTGGTTCATAACCTAACTGAACTATCAGTCGCTCCTCTTCAAAGTCAGCAGCCAAAATATTTAACGAGCCTAGGCCAAAATCGTCAATCGCCGCGACGATACGCAACGCGTTTTCTTTCGACGCTTCAACCCATACATCTAAATCTTTGGTGTAACGCACGTGGCCGTGGGCAGCAACGGCTATGCCACCGACAATCAGGTAACGAACGTCAGCGCGATTCAACGATTCGATGAACTCTTTCCAATCGCGGTTCATTTTCTGCGCTCCAGTTATGCCATTCCGCAATAAGTTCGAGCGCTGCGGTTATGCGCTCTGCCATGGTTTTCGTTTGCCAGTAGGCAAGCTGCGATGGCTGTTGCTCAAAATGCTCGAACTTTTGCACCGCCATGAATTCTGACCTCGCACTCATCCCACCGCCCCTTCCAAACTGACCTCTAACAACTTTTTCGCCTCAACCGCAAATTCCATCGGCAGCTCGCGAAACACCTGTTTGCAAAATCCATCTACAATCAGACTGACCGCGTCCTCGGTACTAATGCCGCGTGCGGCGCAATAGAACAATTGGTCATCAGATATTTTTGAGGTCGTGGCCTCGTGTTCAACAATGGCGTTCGGCTGTTTGACTTCAATGTAGGGAAAAGTGTGGGCGCCGCACGCCTTGCCAATCAGCAGTGAATCGCACTGGGTAAAATTGCGTGCGCCGACCGCAGATTTTTCTACTTTGACCAAACCGCGATAGCTATTTTGCCCGCGCCCGGCACTGATGCCTTTGCTGATAATTTTGCTTTTCGTACCGCGCCCAATGTGGATCATCTTGGTACCAGTGTCGGCTTGCTGGCGATGATTGGTCAGTGCCACCGAATAAAACTCGCCGCTGGAATTTTCCCCGATCAGCACGCAGCTTGGATACTTCCAGGTAATCGCTGAACCGGTTTCCACCTGTGTCCAGCTAATTTTCGCGTTCGCACCACGGCATTCACCGCGTTTGGTAACGAAGTTATAAATGCCACCGACACCGTTTTCATCGCCGGGATACCAGTTTTGTACGGTGGAATATTTGATCTCTGCGGACTCCAGCGCGACCAATTCAACCACGGCTGCGTGCAGCTGATTTTCGTCACGTACAGGTGCCGTGCAGCCTTCCAAATAGCTCACATGGCTGCCAGCCTCGGCAATGATCAGCGTGCGCTCAAACTGCCCAGTGTCGCGCGCATTTATTCTGAAATAGGTCGAAAGCTCCATTGGGCAGCGCGTGTTTTTCGGGATATAAACAAACGAGCCATCTGAAAACACAGCGGAATTGAGTGCCGCAAAATAGTTATCACCGGTCGGTATCACGCTGCCCAGATATTGCTTAATCAACTCTGGATGCTCTTTTACGGCTTCCGAAAACGAGCAAAACAGCACACCGGCTGCGTTAAGTTCCTTCTTAAATGTGGTGCCGACCGAAACTGAGTCAAACAC
>JANNYO010000313.1:0-4175 GCA_031410115.1 Rhodanobacteraceae bacterium
CAAGGTTGACCCACCCCACAAAAACAAATAGCCAAGCAGTGCGCCGCGCGCAAATCGTGTTGTTAAGTCTGATGCGTTCATCGCTTGTTTCTCAAACAAACCCAGCTCAATCGGACACCCAGCCCACAGCGGTAAAATCACGGCAGCCCAAATCTGGCTGCTTTTTTGCCATATTCTTAACCTCATAAATTACCCCCTGCTTGATTTGCCCCGTCTTGAAAACGTGTTTGTTGCTAAATTGGCGCTGGGCAGGCGTGTTGAACTGGCACCGCGCGCGCACTGAGTAAGGACTGTTTGTGCATTTTGAATTCCGTTGCGGTATCGGGGAAAAGCGCCTATTCAAAGCCATTCTTAAAAACGTCATCAATCAAGGGCGCAACTATCGACAGCCCGGTGCCAATCTCTGAGGTGTTGCCATTGGCATCGGTGGCGGTAAAACTGATCACGCCACTGGCGAGTTGGGTGGGAATGTTCACCGGCATGGTGAAGGTCACCGGCGCGGGAAATAGCGCGAACACGTCCCGGTGGCCGAGATAAATTTCGCCATGGCCGCGGCCTTGCAGACCTAATTGATTTGCCACCGAGGCGTAATACGCATCGATGCGATGGGTGCCGGGCTGGCTGTCCAAAGTCACGGTGATGATCCCCGGCCGATCCAACATTGACGCGCCCGTGCCGTTGCCGGTGTAGCCCAGGCTGACGGGAACCGGAAAGTTTTGCAGCTGGTTAGGTCCCGTATCACTATCGCCGACATCGTTCGCGCTTAGTGCGGCAATGCCAACGCCAACACTGGTGGCGCCGGTGGGCGATAGATCGATATCCATGGCATTAGCGGCGCTGCCGTTGTCATAAATTAAATTCGCGTTGATCGAATTGTTGAGCGCCGCATCGCCCCTAACCACGACGCCACCACCATTGTTGAAGCGCACCGTGTTGGCGGTGAAACTGCCGCCCTGACCACCGGCGCCGATGACGTTGCCGCTGGTCGTGCCGCTCAGCAAGATACCGACAGCGGTGTTGCCGGACACGGCTAGCCCGCTAAAATCCGGGCCGATAACATTGCGTTGCACGATGTTGTTGTTGCTGGCATTGAGCCAGAGATTGCTTGTGCTATTGCCGTAGATGCGATTGCCGACGATTTGGCAGCCCGTGCCGGTGTTGTTGATGCCAAAATTGTTGAAAGAAATAACATTGCCAACGATCTGGCAACTGCCGGCGGCGGTGCTCGTGGCGGCGTTATCAATACCACTCACGCCAGCGCCGTTGATGAAGTTGCGATCCAGCAAATTAATGCCGCCGACCAACACGCCGCTGGCTGAGCTACCGACGCTAATCGCATTCAAGCCTGCACTCGGTAGCGCCACGCCACCCTGGCTGCCACCGAATTGGTTCCCTGCCACGACACTGTTTTGCCCACCCAACAAGCGTACGGGCTGGCCGAAACCACCGATCCCAAGGCCGCGCAAAGTTAGTGAACCAAAGCTATTTGCCGGCACGGTCAGCAAACTCGCCAAGGTGCCACTCGCGGGTTTAATCAGCACGCACAGTTTGGCATTGAAGCCGTTGGCGCTGGTGTTTGCGGTGGACAGGGGTTGGCTGTAGCCGTCAATGCTCATTCGCGCATTGATGTTGGGCAACAGGGTGGTCAAGCCAATCACTTGTGGACAGGTACCGGGAATATCGAATTGAATCAGCTTGGGCGGCGTGATGGATTGATTAGCCAAGGTGATCGCTTCACGCAACGAACCTGCGCCGGCGTCAAGTGTGTTGGTGACCGTAAACGTTGTCTGATCGCTCACCAATGACTCGAAAGCACCACGATCTGGTGTGCTTCCTATGAAGCGGGTCGTGCCTTCGATATCGGTCAGCGGGTCTTCAAGGACTGAATTCGGGGTGCTGTTGATTGCAACCGACAGTGGGTTCGTACTCAAACGATAATTCGCAAGTGCCGGATTGACCCAGCCCGGCGCGGCGTCAATTTGCCCAACATTTGCGGGCAATGGGCCGGCATGAATCACGCTGTGGTAAACCGTACCCGTTATCCGCGTGTTTGTGTTCGTTCCTGGCCCGACGCGAAATATGGGTAGCCCGCCCGACGCGTTGGAACTCCAAAGTATGCTGTTAACGATGGTCACGCCACCAGGAACGGGATCGTCGTTGTCGTCGATACAAAAATCGTTCCCGCCGTTCAAATCGGCAGTTAAATAATTGACTTGAATAAACGCGCCGCTATAGCTTTGTAGCAAAACGGCACATGATTGCGGCACACCCATGTGATCGATGAGGACATTTTCCAGTTTTATCGATCCCGCGATTGCCCGAATTGCCAACGGCGGGCTATCTGGACTATCTGAAACATTGGTAATTCTCATGTTCCGCAGTTGCACACTGCCTTCATCGTCTGAGAAATCGCCAAAATTACCCGCAGTCAAGGTCATCCCACGATCCGAGTTGGTGAAAGTAAAACCATCGAGGATCAGTTGCGCCTGGGGTGTCGCGACGAGTTGACGAAGGAAAAATCGCCGTCCGAGGCCAATATTGATCACGGTGTTGGCCGCATTGACCGATCGCGACAGGCAGCCCGGTGTGTAGCCTCCCTCAATCGTGGTGGGCGGTGCCAACTGATAGTCCAAGTCATTGGTCATTACATACGTGCCTTGCACCAATTTGATAAGTAAAGGGCTGGCGGTAAAAAATTGGGCGAGAGACAATTGCGCCGATAGGACCGCTGGGTCATTCACGCAAAGCGTTAGCGCGTGCGCTGAAGAAAACGTGCCGAGTGCCAGCGCAGCGGCGCACAGGGTTTGCAGTTTCGATGCAGAATTCATGAAGCGTTTCGGCCTTGAGTTGTGGGTTACAAATGCCTACAACGTCAGTGCCAAGCGGAAACGAACAAGCTCGGTGCACATCATGCGATGTGCACCTAAGGTTTAGGGTTTAGTGCTCGCCAAGCCATAGCCGCAAAAGCGCACTTTGCGGCTATGCACGCTCGCCGCGTCTGGTTTGATTGGTGTGGTCATTTTGAGCGGAAAAAATATTGTTTTCGAATGGACTCGGGTTGAATAAATAATGTCTACGCCGCATTTGGCGCCCTTAGCTCAGTTGGATTTGCCGGTTGCCACAGTGTGAAAAGCAAAATGCGTTTCGTCTATTGTTTCCAGTTTAAGCTCAGCTGCGCTGGCCACAAGCAGCAATAGATAGGACGCGGGTATCTCCATATTGATCGATACCCGCGATACGCCGAGCAGATCGGTGCCCTGCACCGAAATGTCGGTCGTATTGATCAAGTCACGAACGATGTTGACAACAGGTTGGTTAGTCTGGTCTACATTGAGACATAGTTTCGAGTGCGAAGGCGAATAGCGAACTTTGACGCGTGGCAACGCGCAATTGCCTTCTAAAGAGGCTAGCGTCGTTGCGCCTGGGCGGACGGCACTAAAGCGATAGTTGAAATTGTTTTTGCCATCGCGCACCTTTAGCTGTAACGCTAACGTGCCATCTGCAATCGGTTCTAGGAAAGTAATGTTATCCGGCTCGTCAATGCCAGCAAACGGCATTCCCAGCAGATCTACGCTGCCGCAAAACGTCGCTTCGTAATGTCGTTGCCCGTGCAACACCGGCTCAGAGGCGGTAAAAACAAGCGCCCCTTGGTTGGGGCTAACAACCATGCTTTTCAGTTTGCTGCCATTTGGTGCAAGCAATGCTTCTGGCGCTATATACAATTTCGAACGAGTGTCATTGAGAATTTCCTCGAATTCGTCCGTTGTGAATTTGCTGCCGGCTATCTGCAACAGCTCAATTACGCGCCATCCTGCTTGTTTCGTTTTTGTATGCGCGGCGCCCTGGGTTTTAAGGCGCCAATTGAATGCATTTCGATAAAACACCTCCGCTGTATCAAAACTATCCAAGGCTGCATAAGCCTCTGCAATACGTTCGGAATTCAACGCCGTTAGCAACGGCTGTTGCGGGTGCGGTCCGCGGAGCGCAGGTGATTCCCATGCAGCCAAAGCCTTATCGAAAACCTTATTAATCAAATCAGACGGGTAAGGAGATTTGGCTAAATCGTTGTGCGCATCAAGGTTACAAGCGTGCTCAATGTCAATCAATGCCGCGTTCGCATCACCATTGAGCCGATGCAACATCGCTAGTCCGCGCAGCGCGATGGCGTGTTCTTT
>JANNYO010000314.1:0-1050 GCA_031410115.1 Rhodanobacteraceae bacterium
GGGTAAAAAACCCATGTCCAGCATACGATCCGCTTCGTCAAGCACCAAAATTTCGATCTTGCCCAAATCAATCGTGCGCTGTGACAAATGATCCAACAGGCGGCCGGGTGTAGCGATTACGATATCAACGCCTGTGCGCAGCGCGCTGATCTGATTGCCCATACCCACGCCGCCGAAAATCACGGTGCTGACCAAGCCCGTATGCACGCCGTAGGTGCGAACGCTGTCTTCTACCTGTGCGGCAAGCTCGCGGGTTGGCGTCAAAATCAACGCGCGCGGCGCGCGGTTGCGCAGTTGCTGAGGTTTAGTTTGTGCCAAGCGATGCAGCATCGGCAGAGAGAATCCTGCGGTTTTGCCAGTGCCAGTTTGCGCCGCACCCAGAACATCTCGGCCTTCCATTGCCGCAGGAATAGCCTGCGCTTGGATCGGTGTTGGCGTGTCATAGCCTTTTGCGGTAATTGCACGCAAGATTTCTGGCGCAAGGCCAAGTTGGGCAAATGTCGTCATTTTTTATTCCTTGATTCTATGCCGTGCAAAGCAGACGCACAGCTAAAAGCTAAGGCGACGTTCGGAGCAAGGCGGGGCGAGTGGGCCCGTGACCGCATACTTGAGATGCGCCTGTGCCCAAAATAGCTGCGCATTCAATGAATCCATTGACACCGCAGCGGTTTAACTTGGGCGGAGGCTAGCGATGCGTGAGTGAATCGCTTCTGAGTTCGCGAGTTACTAGCGCCCCGTTACGTCCATTCGTTCACTTAGCGCCAATTTCCCCACATCGCTTGACAAACCAGTCTCGCCGAACAGGCGACACGGCAAATCAGTCTCGCCGAACAGGCGACACGGCAAATCAGTCTCGCCGAACAGGCGACACGGCAAATCAATCTCGCCGAACAGGCGACACGGCAGATCAGTCTCGCCGAACAGGCGACACGGCAGATCAGTCTCGCCGAACAGGCGACACGGCAAAGCAGTCTCGCCGAACAGGCGACCCGGCAGATCAGTCTCGCCGAACAGGCGAAGAGTCCAATCAATCACGACGATTAACACAAA
>JANNYO010000315.1:0-4139 GCA_031410115.1 Rhodanobacteraceae bacterium
GCTTGATGAAAACGGCACCGATTAATCAAACTGAGGGCACGCCGGGCTTACAAACCGCTGATTCGCAAAGCGTGGATTTGCAAAGTGTAGATTTGCAGAGTGTGGATTCACAAAACGCAGGCGCGCGAACATTGGGCTGGCCGACGGCAAGTGCAGTGGTGGTGGCGTCCATGGTGGGTGTGGGTGTTTTTTCGACGCTGAGCTTTCAGGTGCATGCGCTGAACTCGCCGTTTGCGATTTTAATGCTGTGGCTGGTTGGCGCGATCGTTGCGCTATCAGGCGCGCTGAGCTATGCCGAACTCGGTGCGGCACTGCCACGCTCAGGCGGCGAATACCATTTGCTGAGCCGAATTTTTCATCCCAGTTTAGGCTTTACCGCAGGGTGGGTATCGCTGGTGGCAGGCTTTGCCGCACCGATTGCGGCGGCGGCAATGGCGTTTGCCGCGTATTTAGGCAAAGTCGTGCCAGCGCTTGATGCTCAGCGCATCGGCGTCGCCAGTGCCATTGTTGTGTTGATCAGCATCATTCACGCGTGGCGTGTGGCTGTCGGCGCACGCTTTCAGGTCGCAGCGACAGGTCTAAAAATTGTGCTGATGCTCGCGCTGTCGTTAGCGGCGCTGTTTGCTCCGGCGGTTGCTGGAATTAGTTTTGCGCCACGCCCTGGCGATGGCAGCTTGATTATGAGTAGCGCATTTGCGGTATCGCTGGTTTATGTGTCGTATGCGTATTCGGGCTGGAACGCAGCGGTTTATATTGCCGGCGAAACTAAAGACCCCCAGCGCACGTTGCCACTAGCTTTGGCAATTTCTACGCTGAGCGTCGGGCTCATTTATTTGTTAGTAAACTACGCATTTTTGCGGGTCGTGCCGATCAGCGAAATGCTCGGCGTCAATCCTTTTGCGGAAGGTGACGCGGGCATGGTGACCAAGGAACTTGCGGTTGGCTTTCTAGCTGGGCAACATATTTTTGGCCCCGCCGGCGCGCGCATCGTTGGCCTGCTGATTGCGCTGTGTTTGATTTCCACCATCAGCGCGATGGTGCTGACCGGGCCACGCGTGCTCAGTACCATGGCGCAGGATTATTCCGCGCTTAAAATGCTGCAAGCACCGCCCGCCAAGCCACCCGTGTTGGCATTGGCAGTGCAGCTTGCGGTGGTGCTTTTGCTGATCGTAAGCGCCAGCTTTGAATCCGTGCTGAGCTACATAGGCTTGACCTTGAGCCTGTTTGCATCCCTAACGGTATTGGGTTTGATCGTACTGCGCGTGCGCGAACCCGGGTTGCCCAGGCCGTTTCGCTGCCCTGGCTATCCGATTACGCCGTTGCTGTTTTTACTGGTTAACGCCTGGATGATTTTTTATCTGGCGCATCAAAACCATCAAGCCTTGATCGGTAGCATTCTGACCATTGCGGTCGGCTTAGTACTGTATTTTGCGCTCGTCAAAAAGCCGGCAATAGCCGACTAATTTTTATTTTCCTGATATGAGAAAGAGCACAATGAAATTGAAATCCCCGCGCATCGCTTTAGCCCATTTCGCCCAAGCCCTTGCCGTCATCGCGCTGAGCCCAATGCTGCATGCGCAAACGGTTGCGACACCGGCCGCGGTGCAAACGACGCCGATAAAAAGCGCTGCACCAGGCGCGGTACTGAGCACTGTTCCCGCCGTGCCGTTAACCTGCATCGCCCCGACCCAGGTCTTTAAACCTGAGCTTTTAACCGATGCCGCGCGTTTAATGGCAGGCTTTGACACCAGCCCGTCCGGCCCACTTGCAGCGCTTTCTGCCACCCCTGCACTTGCCGCGCACAAAGTCAATTTTGCTGCCGCCTGGAACAAGCTAGATACCAAACAGCTGGACTTAGTCAAAGCATTCGCCAATACCGAAGTCGTGCCGTTAACCGGCACTGCGCCGCTATTTTATCCGTTCAGTGGCCCGGATTTTCTCTATGCGCATGCGCTGTTCCCGAACGCGTCCAGCTATGTGTTAACCGGTTTAGAACCGGTTGGTGCCGTGCCGATGTTGGATCAATTCAACCCGGCTGAACTCAATGCCAGTTTGGCTGATTTGCGTAAATCACTGCACGCGATTTTGAGCTTTAGTTTCTTCAAAACCATTGATATGAAGGTTGATTTTAAGCGCAGCCGCTTTCAAGGCGTGGTGCCGGTGTTGATGACGTTTGCCGCCAAAAGCGGCTATGACGTCAGCAGTGTCAGTTTTTTTGTGCTGCACCAAGATGGCTCAAAATGCCAAACCGACGCGGCGAATTTAGTCAAAGTTGCCGCTGGCGATATTCCGGGCGTCACCTTGGCGCTCAAGCAAACGAATGCAACCGCCAGCACGTCACTGACTTACATGAGCAGCGACATTGGCGACGGCGGCATCGTCAAAACACCGCAATATGAGGCTTTGGTGCGCGCGCTGAAACCGGGTGCAACCTTCATCAAAAGCGCTTCGTTTTTGATGCATAAAAGCTACTTCTCGAAAATTCGCAGTTTGATTTTGGAAGTCTCACCGATTGTGTTAGAGGACGACTCCGGCATTCCCTACAAAAACTTCGACGCGGGTTTGTGGCAAGCGAAATTCTACGGCAGCTACTTCCAGCCGATCCCGCTGTTCGCCAATTTTAATCAGCCCAATCTGGGCGCCGCATTCAAGCAAGTGGGTGCGACACCATTGGCGTTTCCGATTGGCTATCGATCAAGCAAAGCCAATAGCGCGCTGCTGTTGATGACCCGCAAAGCCATAGTTCCGATACCTAAATGAAGCGACGGGCGCTGCTGGGTTTGCTGGGTGCCAGCGCAGCAGCGCACGCAGTACATGGAAATCCTGACGGTACTTACAGCGTTGGGCACACCAACGATCGTCAGGTCATCGATCGTATTTTGAAAAAGGGTTCGGCTAGGCTGCAAAATGTGCTTGCCAGGGCCGATGAATACGGTCTGCAAATTTGCTTTACGCGACTTATAAAAAACGCTGTCGATGTAAACGCTAGCGTCCAGTTCGATACTTACAATTCCACCCAATCTGCCCAGTCCGAGCAGTGGTTTGCGCCGGCAAGCCTAATCAAACTGCCGCTTGCAGCGCTGCTTTTAGAACAGCTAGAAGCTGCCAAAATCGACTGGCGCAGCGCTAAGCTCGCGTTTCCAGCAATGCCAGACTGCGCCGAACGTGCGACCGAACTGCGCCAGCCGCAGGCTGTCACGCGCCTCATTGAGCGTGCGCTCGTACTCAGTGATGACTCGGCCTACTGCGCGCTGTTTGATGCGCTCGGGCCGCAAAAAGTGAGTGATCGTATGCGCCAAATGGGACGCACCGATGTGCGTATCCAAGCCCGTTTTGGCACCTGCGGCCCAGAAAATTCCAGAATTACCGGCCCGGTGCAGCTTGTTTCCGCCGCTGGAAAGTTAATCAGCACAATCCCCGCGCGTGCGCCGTTTGCCCTGGTTCCAGCGGCCGCGCCGATCAAAATTGGGCGTGCCTGGATGCAGGCTGATCGCCGGATTGAAGGTGCGAAAGATTTCACCACCTCAAACTCTGCGCCGCTTGCGGCACTGCATGCGCTGATGCTAGCGCTGATGCGCCCAGAACTGGTGTGGCCTACCCAGCGGTTTCAAATCAGCGAGGGCGCACGTCAGTTTTTATTGACGGCGATGCGCAAAAACCCAGCTGAAAGCCCGTATTCCAACGCTGCAGAAGCCAAGCTAGACCGAACCTTTTTTCGCCTGCTCGGCGTCGGTGACGGGCAATGGCCGAAAGATTTGATCGTCGAAAATAAAGTCGGCTGGGCGTACGGCTTTTTAAGCGATATGGCGCACTTAAAACAGGGCGGCCGCGAGTGTTTTGTCAGTTGCAAAATGTATCTCAACGGCGATGGCGTACTCAATGATGGCAGGTACGAATACGAAAGCATCGGCCGACCAGCGATGGCCGAGATCGGGCGGCTATTGTTAGCAGCAAGCTAAACGCGCTTACATTTAGGCAAAATCCGCCATCAGCAGCGCCCTATTGATTCGGCTCGAATATGTTTGAACTTTTGCCATTTGGAAAATCTGGCATTCATCGAGAAACCCGAAAACATGACAGAAACCGTTCGTGCTGAGCCTGTCGAAGCATGTAACAGCAGACTTCGTGATGCCAAATGC
>JANNYO010000316.1:0-9289 GCA_031410115.1 Rhodanobacteraceae bacterium
ACCACCACGGCAACGTTGCTCAGGCTGCGCAGTTTGCGCTGCAATACTTCATCGGCGCGCAGCTGGGAATCGAACTCAATCAGCGTGACGTGGCTAACCAGTCCGGCCAAATCGATCGCTGCTTCAACGCCGGAATTGCCACCGCCAATCACGGCGATGCGTTTGCCTTTAAATAGCGGACCGTCGCAATGCGGACAAAATGCCACGCCGCGATTGCGGTAGAGCTCTTCGCCCGGAACCCCCATCGTGCGCCAGCGTGCGCCGGTAGAAATCACCACGCTTTTGGCGCGCAGCGTTGCGCCATTTTCCAGGCCAAGCTCAATCAACCCGCCCGGCACAAGCGCGGGTTTAAGCTTTACCACGCGCTGCAGATTCATCACGTCGACATCGTACTCGAGCACATGCTGCTCAAGTGCGGCAACCAACTTCGGCCCTTCGGTGGCTTTCACCGACACAAAATTTTCGATGCCCATGGTGTCTAGTACCTGCCCACCAAAACGCTCGGCAACAATGCCAGTGTGGATGCCTTTGCGCGCGGCATAAATTGCCGCCGCCGAACCCGCCGGCCCGCCGCCCACCACCAACACGTCAAACGTCGATTTTCGGCTGAGCTTTTCCGCGTCGCGCGCGGCGGAATTAGTGTCCAATTTAGCTAAAATTTGCGCTAAATCCATGCGCCCTTGACCGAATAATTCACCGTTGAGAAACACGCTGGGCACGGCCATGACTTGGCGCGCTTCAACTTCTGATTGAAACAATGCGCCGTCGATGGCGACGTGTTGAATGCGCGGGTTGACGATACTGAGCAGGTTCAACGACTGCACCACGTCCGGGCAGTTTTGGCACGAGAGCGAAAAATAAGTCTCAAACGCGAACGCGCCGTCCAGCAGTTTGGCCTGTTCGATCAGCGCCGCGTCCACCTTGGGGGCGTAGCCACTGACTTGCAGCAAGGCCAACACCAGCGAGGTGAATTCGTGCCCAAGTGGAATGCCAGCAAAGCGCACGCTGACGTCTGAGTGATCGCGCCGAATCAAAAAAGACGGCGTGCGCGCGTCGCTGCCAGTGAAATCCAGCGAAATCCGATCAGACAGGCCAACGATCGTTTCGAGTAGATTTTTGAGCTCAGCGGCACTGTCGCTAACGCCCAACGACGCCACCAAAGTAATTGGGCTGACCAATCTTTCCAGATAGCTTTTGAGCTGCGATTTGAGGCTGTCTTCTAACATGCTTTTTTACTCGAAAAATGGCGGTGGAGTGCCCATAAATCTGACGATTGCGGACGCAGCACAGCAATCCCGTCGTTCAACCGGGGTTCGCTGAGATTGCTTCACTGCGTTGGCAAGAACGAACGCAGATTAGTCACTAAGTTTGCTTCGCTGCGTTCGCAAAGACGAACGCAGACTGGACGCGGTAAAGACTAAATCTTGCCAACCAAATCTAGCGACGGCGCTAATGTTTTTTCGCCTTCCTTCCATTTCGCTGGGCAGACTTCGCCGGGGTGCGCTGCGACATATTGCGCGGCTTTGACCTTGCGCAACAGCTCAGATGCATCACGCCCGATGCCACCGGCGGTAACTTCTACGATTTGAATTTTGCCCTGCGGGTCAACCACGAACGTGCCGCGATCTGCTAAGCCGACTTCTTCGATCAACACTTCGAAATTGCGGCAAATTTGATGCGTCGGGTCGGCGATCAGTGGGTACTGAACTTTTTTGATAGTGTCAGAGGTGTCGTGCCAGGCTTTGTGGGTGAAGTGGGTGTCGGTAGACACGCCGTAAATTTCGACGCCCAGTTTTTGGAATTCGGCGTAATGATCCGCCAAGTCGCCCAATTCAGTAGGGCAGACAAAGGTGAAATCAGCCGGATAAAAGAAAAACACGCCCCACTTGCCTTTGACGCTGACGTCGCTGACGTCGGTGAACTTGCCGCCGTGATAGGCGGTGGCTTTGAACGGTTTGATTTCGCTATTGATTAAAGACATGTCGGTATTCCAAGTTAAAGGGGTCATTTGCTGAACTACGCAGGCAGCTTAAGCGAGGCACAAGCTATTCTCAAAATCAATCATGCAGATGAAGTCGATTGATGAGTCGAATTGTCAGGCACGTGCTGAAGGCGCTCCAGCGCGCGGGCTTTTCGCACCACTCAACTGCTAATATCAAAAAATGACAAGAATAATTGCAGTCACCAATCAGAAAGGCGGCGTGGGTAAAACCACAACATGCGTCAACTTATCTTCCGCACTCGCGCAGTTAAAAAAGCGCGTACTGCTGATTGATTTCGACCCACAGGGCCATGCCACGATGGGCTCGGGTGTCGATAAAAAAGCGGCCAAGCCGACCGGTTACGAAGTGCTACTGGATGAAATTTCGCTCGCCAATGCCCTGGTTAGCCTGCCACACGGCTATGACTTACTGCCCGGTAACGGCGATTTAACCGCCGCCGAAGTGCGTTTGATGCCGCAACCCGGGCGCGAAATTCGCCTGAAGCGTCAACTGGAATCCGTCGCTGGTTTGTACGATTTTGTGCTGATCGACTGCCCGCCCAGCTTAGGTGTGCTGACCTTAAATGCACTGAGCGCGGCGGACTCGGTGTTGATTCCGATTCAGTGCGAGTTTTACGCGCTTGATGGCCTGACCCAATTACTGGACACTATTAAAGCCGTGCGCGCCACGGTGAACGGTCAGCTACAAATGGAAGGCCTGCTGCGCACCATGTATGACCCGCGCAACAACCTGTGTGCAGATGTTTCCGCGCAACTTGAGCGCCATTTTGGCGAAAAAGTGTTTGACGCGGTGATACCCCGGAACGTGCGTTTGGCGGAAGCACCGAGCCACGGTCAACCGATCATTCAATATGACAAATCAAGCCGAGGCGCGCAGGCATATTTGGCGCTCGGTGAAGAATTGATTGCGCGCCATCGCGCCGCAAAACCACGCGCAGCGGCAAAGTTGCCGACGCCGTTAGATAAGGATATCGCATGAATAAAAAACGCGGGCTCGGGCGCGGCCTCGATGCGCTTTTAGGCGATGCTTTGGTCAATTCAGCGCAAGAGGCGCAGTCGCATAACACCATCGTTGAAATTCCGTTGGAGCAAATTCAGCCCGGGAAGTATCAGCCGCGCACGCATTTTGACGTCGAAAAATTGACCGAGTTGGCGGCTTCAATTAAGTCTCAAGGCCTGGTGCAGCCGGTGGTGGTGCGTCAACTCAAAGGCAATAGCTATGAACTGATCGCTGGCGAACGCCGCTGGCGTGCCGCGCAAATCGCTGAGCTTCGGCAAATTCCCGCGATTGTGCGGGTGGTGCCGGACCAAGCCACCATCGCGATGTCGCTGATTGAGAACATCCAACGCGAAAATTTGACGCCGATTGAGGAGGCGCAAGCGCTCAAGCGGTTGATTGACGAATTTGATTTGACACATCAATTGGCAGCTGACGCGGTGGGCAGGTCACGCGCGGCGGTCAGTAATTTATTGCGGCTGTTGGAGCTTGCACCGGCGGTGCGGGTGCTGCTGGATAACGCAAAAATCGACATGGGGCATGCGCGCGCGCTGTTGAGCCTGGATGCGAACAAGCAAACTGCACTGGCAATTCGGGTGGTTGAGGAAGGCTTGAATGTGCGCCAGATCGAAGCGGAAGTACGTAAAGCGCTTCAGCCACCAACGCCTAGCAACACCAACATCGTCAAAAAAAGTGACCCTAACATCGCCGCCTTGGCGCAATCTTTGAGCGAAAAACTAGGCGCTCGGGTGTCAATTGAGCATACGCGCAGTAAGTTTGGCGGCGGCCGCGGCAAGCTGGTGATTGGGTATTCAAGCTTGGATGAATTGGACGGTATTTTGGCGCGCGTAAAGTAATGACTGCCCCCGTTGCATATCCGGCTTTTGCGCCCGGGACTAAAATTTTACTTGGCGTTTCCGGCGGTATTGCGGCCTACAAAGCCTGTGAGTTGACCCGGCGGTTAAAAGAATTTGGCTGCCAAGTGCGTGTGGTGTTGACTGAAAACGCCGAACGTTTTGTCAGTGCTACAACTTTTCATGCACTCAGTGGCGAAGCGGTGCGCACCAGTTTGTGGGACACGCACGCGGAAGCGGCAATGGGGCATATTGAGCTGGCGCGCTGGGCCGATTGGCTCTTAATTGCACCCGCATCGGCAAATACGATTGCCAAATTAGCACTCGGCAGCGCGGACGATTTGCTCAGCACACTGGCACTGGCAACGAACGCGCAACTGGTGCTGGCACCGGCGATGAATCAGCAGATGTTTGCGCATGCAGCGGTGCAAAGTAATCTTGCGCAACTCGTGCAACGTGGCGCAATAGTTTTGGGCCCGGGCATTGGCGCCCAGGCCTGTGGCGACAGCGGTGCCGGACGTATGTTGGAAGCGGCGGAAATCATCTCGGAGTTAACAAACCACGCCAATGACGCGAATGAACTGCGCGCGCTGTGCGGCAAAGTCGTCGTCATCACCGCTGGACCGACCTATGAAGATTTGGACCCGGTACGCTATTTGGGCAATCGCAGCAGTGGCAAAATGGGCTTTGCCATTGCCGAAGTCGCCGCCCGTGCAGGCGCACTCGTCAATCTAATCGCAGGACCATGCATGCTTAAAACCCCAAACGGGGTGGCGCGTATTGATGTGCGCGATGCACGCTCTATGCACGCGCAGGCGATAAGCGCTGCGCCAAATGCAGATTTATTTATCGCCGCCGCCGCCGTTGCGGACTATCGCCCGGCTGTGCAAAGCCTGCAAAAGATTAAAAAATCGACCGATGAAAGCATGTTGGCGTTGGTGAAAAACCCCGACATTATTGCAGATGTGTGCACATTGCTTGCCGCCAGAGCGACGCGCCCGCTGCTGGTTGGATTCGCCGCGGAGACCGAAACCGTGTTGGAAAACGCGCGCGCCAAACGCCTGCGCAAAGGGCTAGATTTCATCGCAGCAAATCATGTCGGCCCAGGAAAAGGCATGGAAGCTGAAGGCAACGCGCTGGTACTGATCGGCACCAACACCGAAATTGATTTGGGCTATGCCGACAAAGCCACGTTAGCGAAACGCCTGCTGGCGGCATTGATTCCGCACCTAACCCATTGATACTGTTAATTAATATGCAGATAACGGCAAACCGCTTACAGCTAAAAATACTCGATACCCGCATCGGCACGCTGTGGCCCTTACCGAGCTATGCCACACCCGCAAGCGCCGCTATGGATCTGCGCGCATGCATCGACCAACCGGTAACGCTCGCTCCCGGCGAAACTGTGATGGTTAGCGCTGGCATCGCCATTTATCTGCATGATGCCAACCTTGCAGCGGTGATTTTGCCGCGCTCGGGTTTGGGCGCGAAAGGGCTGGTTTTAGGTAATTTGGTCGGCCTAATTGATGCAGATTACCAAGGCCCAATCACCCTCGCCTGCTGGAATCGCGCCGATGTCCCGATTACGATCAGCCCGGGTGATCGCGTCGCCCAGCTAATGGTCATGCCGATTGCGCGCCTGGATTTTGAGATTGTTGATGATTTTATTGCAACGCAACGCGGCAGTGGCGGCTACGGGCATACCGGTTTGCGCTAGGTGGGTTTGGGTTCGGTTGATGGATCGCTATGAAATAAATATTTCGTTACCAAAACGCTAACCATGGCAAGATTCATGCTTGTTCGCTGCACAAACGGTTTGAGAGATTCCTAAAATTTTATGGCTAAGAAAATAACCGTTGGTGAAATCGCTCGGCTCGCAGCGGAGGGCAAGACCCTGCCGCAGCGCAACTTCGAGCCAAAAAAATTGCTGCTTGCGCTGGGAATTGGTTTTGGCCTGGCATTTGCGGCAGCCTGCCTGTGGCAGGCGTTTGAAATTTTCCGCTCCAGCAGTGCGGCGACGAACGCGCAAGAAACCGCGACAACGCTGGCTGGCGAACTTGCAAAAGAATCCGTAGATGCCCGGGCAAAACTTGAACATGCGTCACAAAGTGCCGAATTATTACAGTTAGTTACCGAAACTACCGGCTTTGACGCGGCGCAAGCGCGTGCCCAGGTTCTGAAATTGATACCCGAGTGCCGCGACGCGGATGTTATTCGTGGCAGCGACGTCAACGCTGCCTTGGGCGGTCGATACGCCGAATTTGGCTTTGCTAAAAGTGATGTTTTACTCGAGGCGCAGCAAACGGGCAGCACCGTGCCCGCACAGCTGCACATCGAGAAAGATAAGAGCTACAGTTTGGTTTTGGTCGCGCCGGTCAAACGCGTTGGCAGCACCTTTGGCTATGTGCTCGCGAAATTTCCCACGGATAAAATCACCAATCAAATTCGGAATTTCAGCGGTGCTGGCACCATTGCCCTGCAACAAACCGGTGCGCATGATCCGACCACAATGCTTAGTTCGGGCACTGGCGGTGTTACCTCAGGTTCCACACCCGTGGCCGGCAGTCGACTGTTATTCGCCTGGGGTGCAGCAGACCCATTTGCGCCGCTGCCGTTTGAGGGCTTGTTCTCTTCAATTGCGTTTGCGCTGTTGGGCTTAGGCTTTGCTGGGCTGTTGGTCTTCCTACGCTCGCGTCCTGAGCTGTTTAACGATATGAAGGCGAAACTTGCGAAACCGGCTGCGGCTCCGGAAATGAAAGCGCGTCCATCGAGTGCGCATGCAGACACCCAGCTTGCCCAGCAAATGAACTCAAAGCTGGCAGCGATCAAAGCCAGCGAAACTGCGATGCCGCCGCCCCAGCCTGATCGCCCGGTGGCGACACGGGAACGGCCGAAAGTCGACGTCAGCCGTACCATTTTTCGCGCTTACGACATTCGCGGCGTTATTGGTAGCACCTTGAATGAAGGGGTCGCTGAGCTTTTAGGCCGGGCACTGGGCTCGGAGGTAATCGAGCGCGGCATGACAGAAATGGCGGTGGCACGCGACGGGCGCTTGTCAGGTCCTAGCTTGAGCAACGCATTAATTCAAGGCCTGCGTGCGAGCGGCTGCAACGTCATTGATTTGGGTGCAGTGCCCACTCCTGTGCTTTATTTCGCCACTTATCAGCTAAAAACGGGCTGCGGCGTAATGGTCACTGGGTCGCACAATCCACCGGATTACAACGGCTTTAAGATGATGATCGGCGGCGAAACTTTGGCCGAACAATCAATCCAAAATCTGTACATGCGCATTAGCGCAAGCCGCTTTAGCGAGGGCGCTGGAACCCTTCAGTCGATGGATGTCATAGAAGATTACGTCGATCGAATCAGCGGTGATATCCAGTTGGAAAATCCACTGCGGGTCGTGATTGATGCGGGTAATGGCATTGCCGGCATGATTGCGCCGAAGTTGCTGCAATCGATAGGCTGCGAAGTTGAAGCGATGTATTGCGAGGTGGACGGCAACTTCCCAAATCACCACCCTGACCCGTCTGATCCGAATAATTTGAAAGACTTGAAAGTTGCGGTCAAGCAGATGAACGCGGATATCGGCGTTGCGTTTGATGGCGACGGTGATCGCTTAGGACTGGTCACGCGTAGCGGCAAAATTATTTATCCCGATCGCTTGCTGATATTGTTCGCGCGCGATGTGCTGTCCCGCGTGCCGGGCGCGACGATTATTTACGACGTCAAATGCACCGGCGCACTAGCACCTGCGATTCGCTCGGCCGGTGGTGTGCCGGTGATGTACAAAACCGGGCACTCGCTAATCAAAGGCAAAATGAAAGAACTGGACGCCGCCCTTGCCGGGGAAATGAGCGGGCATTTCTTCTTCAAGGAACGTTGGTTAGGGTTTGACGATGGCATGTACGCGGCGTGTCGATTTCTCGAAATTCTAGCCGCGAGCGGCATGGACGCGGATGACTTATTCGATGACGTCCCCGACGCGGTCAGCACGCCAGAGCTCAAAATTGAAATGGAAGAAGGCGCGCACTATCGCTTCATGGAGCGCTTCGTTAAATCCGCTAAATTTGAGCAGGCGCGCATCACCAGCATTGATGGTATTCGCGCTGATTTTGACGATGGCTGGGGCTTGGTGCGCTGTTCAAACACGACGCCATGCTTAGTTTTGCGATTTGAAGGCAATGACGAAACCGCGCTGGCCCGTGTCCAAGCGCTGTTTAGAACGCAGATTTTAATGCTGGATAAATCAATCAAGCTGCCGTTCTGAGGCCACCTATGAACAATTGCCGCACATCGACCGAAAAAGGCTACCAACTGCTGCATGTGTCTGGCGAAGTTGATTTGAGCTGGAGCCAACAGCTGCGCAAGGCGGTGTTGGAGGCATTGGCGACCGGCGCCCCGGTTGCGGTTGATTTGTCAGCGGTGGAATACATTGATTCTTCTGGCATTGCCGCTTTAGTTGAGGGGTTTCAGCTTGCACGCGGTAAAAAGCAAGTTTTTAGCCTGCTGAAAATTTCTAAACCAGTTTTGAGTGTGTTGAAGCTTGCGCGTTTAGATCGCGTGTTTGTGCTAGTGGACGAACTGATAGCGGCATGATGAGCGGGCATGAAGCAATTTAAATCAGCGGTAACAAGTATTGGACGTGGCACAGTCGGCATCATTGAAGATTTGGGTCACGTGGGTAGTCTTTTCGCGGAAAGCATGTTTTATCTCGTGCTGGGCCCCAAACGCGGGCAACCGGTACGCTGGACCCACACGCTTGAGCAGCTGCGCCAAATTGGCGCAGATGCGGTTCCGATTGTGGCTTTGCTGGCGCTTGTGATCGGTTTAAGCCTGGCAATTAACGCCATTGCGCAGCTGAAAATGTTTGGCGCGGAAAGCAAAATCGTGGTGGGTATTGCCATCGGCGTGACGCGCGAATTTGGCCCGTTAGTTACTGGCATCGTCGTCGCAGGGCGCACCGCATCATCCTTGGCAGCTCGCCTGGGTTCAATGACGGTCAGTCAAGAGGTCGACGCGCTGCGTGTGATTGGCGTTGAACCGGTGCGCTATCTCGCAGCGCCGCCCTTGCTCGCGGCATTAGTGATGATGCCAGTACTAGTTTTGGTTGCGGATTTTTTTGCAATTTTGGGCGGAGCGCTATTTTCATTACAGCCGGTGGAGATCACGCTTGCTGGCTATTTCTATCAAACGCTGCAGGTGTTGACGCCGTGGGACATTATGCAGGGCCTGATCAAGGGTTGGGTATTTGGCGTGTTGATCGTATTGATCGGCGTTTCCACCGGTTTTAACGTTGAGGGCGGCGCTGAAGGGGTCGGGCGCGCCACCACGCGCGCGGTTGTCGTTTCTATTTGCGCGATCTTAGTGGCGGATATGATTTTTAGCTTTTTTCTCAATCGCTAGGCACGCATCAACGAAACTTCCAGAAGC
>JANNYO010000317.1:0-10765 GCA_031410115.1 Rhodanobacteraceae bacterium
CTTCCAGTCGATGTCTTTCCCCGGCACTTCGATTTCCGCCAAATACGACACCGCATCGGTCGCTGAGGCGGTTTTCAGCGCGCGCTGTGCGTCTTTATTGACTTTGATGTACTTAGCGGCATCGAATTTTCGCTGCTCGCCCAAGCCGACCACCAAAATACGGCTGGTTTTCAGGCCGCTGAGATTGAACAGCATCTGCGTTTGCCCAAGCTTGCCGGTCAAATCGCCTGATTCAATCAGCGCTTTGATCGCGCCGCCGCAAAGCTCATCAAACTCAGCGCAGGCGCTGGTCAACATACGCTCATCGTACAAACCCACCACCGCACACTGCGTAGCAAGCTCTTTTGGGCGGATTTGGTTCAGGGCGTAGTTCATGGTGGCGGATTTCCAGATGCGAAAGCCGTCCAGTTTAACACTGCTGACCCTCGTTACGAATGTGAAGAACACGACGTTGATCGCCATCTACACGAATCTCGGCAATAAATTAAGGATCAGATGTGGCGTGCATGCGATCAAGTATGACGTGCATACCGAAGCGTTCTGCGATTTGGCTTTCTGAAAGAGTCGCTAGATGAAGCTGAAGGCCGTGCATTTTTGTTTGCAATGCGGCTTGATAAAAACCCCGGCGGATGCGAGCTTCGCGGGCTGAACTTTTGCAGCATTCTTTGAATTCAATGAGTCCTATCCTCAACCGCTACTTGATCCGCGAAATTGCCTCGGCGATGTTTGCGACTGCTTTACTGTTAATGGTGGTGGTGTTTTGCGGCTTGCTTACGGATGTATTGGGTAAAATCACGCAAGGGCGTTTTCCACCGCAGCTGATCCTGACGCAAATGGCGCTGCGCATTCCGATGGCGCTAAGTTTATTGCTGCCACTGGCAGGCTTTATCGGTGTGATTTTGGCTTACACCCGGCTGTATCGCGATTCTGAGCTCGCGGTGCTGCGTGCCAGCGGCTTTTCCGAGTTGGGTTTGTTGCGCCCCGTGTTCAATTTTGCCCTGCCGCTTGCGCTGGTGATCGGCACAATTTCGCTCTATCTAGCGCCCACCGCGCAACGTATTGCGATTGATCAGGCCGAGTTGGCAAATCGCCAGGTTGCGGTTGCAGGTTTGGAGGCGGGCAGTTTCGTGCAGCTCAAAAGCAGCAATGCCGTCATTTTTGCCGGTGAATTGGTTGCCAACAAAGGCTTTCGCGATGTGCTGATTGTGCGCACCATGCCCTTAGACGCGGCGGGCAATGATCAGTTGCAGATCGTGCGTGCGAAAAGTGGCATGGTCGGCACTGCCAAAAAAAATGCGCCGACGATCTTGCGCCTCAGCGAAGGCCAGCGCAGCGATATCGTGCTTGGGCAAAACAACATCGAGCGCGCCGCGTTTAAACAGGCGGATTTGGTATTGCCAGAAAGCCTGCAGCAGGGACGTGGCTATCTGACTGAAGATTTGCCGACGCAAAGCTTGCTAACGTCGCTTGCCGGGCGCGCCGAACTGCAGGCGCGAATAAGTGGGCCAATCATGTTGATTTTGCTGATGCTGCTCGCGCCCGCGCTGGCACGCAGCGCACCCCGGCAAGTGCGATACGACCGCATTGTGATTGGCGTGCTGCTGTATCTGGTCTATTCCCAAGCGATTGAATTGGCGAAAAAAGCGATGGTAATCGGCAAAACGCCGGAATGGCTCGGGCTTTGGTGGGTGCATGGCGTGTTCATGTTGGCGCTACTGGTGGTGTATCGCGCACAGCTGGTTTTGTCATGGCGCGCGCGCGCAGAAATTGCGCAACTCAAAGTCTCGCCGGAAGGCGACACGGAAAAAAAAGTCTCGCCGGAAGGCGACACGGAAAAAAAAGTCTCGCCGGAAGGCGACACGGAAAAAAAAGTCTCGCCGGAAGGCGACACGGAAAAAAGAGTAGTCAAATCGAGTAAAGCGACGTGAGGCGCGGCACCGCCCTTATTTTTCGCCATGTCATTCCGATGGTGCTGTTGGCTTGGTTGGTGCTGATTGCGGTTACTGCGCTGCTGACAGTCAAAGACGAGCTGGCGAAACTCGGCAGTGGCTATGAATTCAGCAATTTGCTGATGTATTTAGCGCTGACCACGCCGCGCCGCGCCTATGAATACTTTGTGTATGCCGGTGTTATGGGTACCGTGATCGCTCTGGGACAATTGGCGCAAAGCAGTGAACTGGTAGCGCTGCAGTCGGTCGGTATTTCCAAGCGCGGCATCGTGCTGCGCGCGTTGGCGGCGCTGGGATTAATCACGATAATTGTCATGGGCCTAGCCGAAGCTTGGGGCAGCACTGGCGACCGGCGTGCACAGCAAGTGCTTGCCTCCTCACGCAAGCAAAGCATGAGTTTTAGCACCGGCAACAGCCTGTGGATTAAAGATGGCGGGGTTTTTATCAATGCCAAAACCGTGGTGCCAAACCCGAACGGGCCAGGGCTTGAGATGTGGGGCGTGCGTATCTTGAGCTTTGATCAAGGCGTGGATTTGACCCGTGTCGTTAGCGCCAAGACCGCGCAATATCAGGACGGACGTGGCAGCGCACCGCAGGGATGGCTGCTGAAAGACGTCACCGATCAAAAAATTGCAGCCGAATCTGCGGACACGGAAAAACGGCTCGAACTGTTCTGGCCCTCCACTCTTGAGCCCGGGCAAATTTCTGCGCGTGCCCTGCGGCCTTCGCAGCAAAGTATCGCTGAGCTATCGCAAAACGTCGCGTATGCGCGCGCCAATCAGTTGGACGAATTGGCGTTTAGCTCAGCGATGTGGGCGCGCATTTGTTTTCCGCTCGCAGTGCTGTCTTTGGCGCTAGCGGCGTCATCGTTTGCATTCACTTCACTGCGCAGCGGTGGCTTGGGTCGCAGTATTTTTATCGGCATGCTGATTGCGATCGTGTTTTTTGTGTTGCAGCGAATCGGCGCAAATTTATTCACCACCTTTCACTGGCCAACGTGGCTGGCGAACGCATCGCCGCCACTGTTGATTGCGACGTGGAGCCTTTGGCGGCTGTCGAAAGCTTGAGTTCCCACCAAGGACAGCACGAACGCTTGCCAAGATTTTTTGCCGATGAAATTTATACAAAGCATTGCCGATTCAACAGGAGCCACACCATGAGCTTGACCGAAGAATATGTCCGCGCGCGCTTGAGCGAGTTCATCGACGTGCACACTGAAACTGATCTGGTGAAAGGTGGTGCCGTCAAAGGCATTGGCATTTCCGGATCAAAAGTCAGCGTGGAGCTGCGTTTGAGCTATCCGGCAAAACGCTTTGCCGAACTACTTGCCGAGCAGGTGCGTGAGCATTTATTGAATTCAAGCGACATCACCGCCGCCGTGGTCGACGTCAGCTGGACGGTGCACGCACACAAAGTGCAAAAAGAACTGACGCCGTTAAGCGGTGTGAAAAACATTATCGCGGTTGCATCGGGCAAAGGCGGCGTCGGCAAAAGCACGACGGCGGCAAATTTGGCCTTAGCACTTGCCAGTGAAGGTGCGCGCGTTGGCGTGCTGGACGCGGATATTTACGGCCCCAGCCAGGTGCTGATGCTGGGCATAACCACGCGTGCGGAAAGCAAAGATGGCGGTTACACCTTGGCGCCGAAAGTGAATTACGGCTTGGAAATGATGTCGATTGGTTTGATGGCCAGCGACGACACGCCGATGGTGTTGCGCGGCCCAATGGTGACCAAAGCGCTGATGGAAATGCTGTTGCAAACGCAGTGGGGCACAAGCTTTGCCATGCCAGGCACCGCAGGCGATGGCAATGATGTGGGCGGCTTAGATTATTTGGTGATTGACCTGCCACCGGGCACCGGCGATATCCAACTGACGCTGTGCCAGCGGGTGCCGGTGTCGGGCGCATTGATCGTCACCACGCCGCAAGATTTGGCTTTATTAGACGCCAAAAAAGCGCTGAAGATGTTTGAAAAAGTGGACGTGCCGGTGCTCGGCATTGTGGAAAACATGGCAACCCACGTCTGCACTCAGTGCGGTTTTGAAGAAGCGATTTTTGGTGCCGGCGGTGGCGCAAAAATGGCGGGCGACTATCAAATTCCGCTACTCGGGCAACTGCCGCTGGCCATGCGAATACGCAGCGATGCTGATTCCGGCACGCCGACCGTTGTGGCTGATCCAGACTGCGAATTGGCCGAACGCTATCGCATGATCGCGCGCAAAACCGCTGCCAAACTAGGGCAATCCGCGCGCAATAAAGCCATCGCGTTTCCGAAAATCGTGATTCAAAATACCTAAGCTTTTGCGGGATTAAAATTTCGAGTTTGGCGACACGCTCTCAGCATGTCGCCAAACAGAATTCCACGCTTTAAACCGTTACCGGATCACTCTTAGCCGCGTCGATAGCGAAAATTTTCGCGGCTTTCGCGACGTCCGCCGCTTTCAACTGTCCAGTCCTAAACAGCGCTTCAATCGCTGCGTGCGCGATGTAATTGCGATCCACCTCGAAAAATTTACGCAGCTGCGCGCGCGTGTCGGAACGGCCGTAGCCGTCGGTGCCAAGTACCGTGTAATGCACGCCGGTCGGAATAAATGCGCGCACTTGATCGGCATAGGCGCGCACATAGTCAGTGGCGGCAATTACTGGGCCCGCGCGACCGGTCAGTTGCGCGGTAATCCAAGGCGTGTGGGGTTTTTTCGCTTCCGGATTGAGGCGATTGAAGCGCTCGCAGGCATGGCCGTCGCGCCGCAGTTCGTTAAAGCTGGTGCACGAATGGATATCAGCTTTGACGCCGAACTCTTGCTCCAGCAGCGCCGCCGCTGCGATCACTTCACGCAAAATCGTGCCGCTGCCCAATAGCTGCACGCGCAGCTCAGTAGTTTGCCGTGTCGCCTGGTTGGCGAGACTTTTTTTCGCTTTGCCCGCATCTTGCAGCAAATACATGCCCTTAATGATCCCAGCCTCGCAGCCTTCTGGCATCGCTGGGTGGCGGTAATTTTCATTCATCACCGTGATGTAATAAAACACATCTTCCTGCTCTTGCATCATGCGTCGGGTGCCGTCTTGCATGATCACTGCGACCTCGTGGGCAAAGGTAGGATCATAACTAACGCAGTTTGGAATCGCGCCGGCAAGCAGATGCGAATGGCCGTCCTCGTGCTGCAAACCTTCGCCATTTAAAGTTGTGCGCCCGGCGGTTGCGCCCAGTAAAAACCCGCGTGCGCGCTGATCGCCTGCGGCCCATGCTAGATCGCCGATGCGCTGCATGCCAAACATCGAATAAAAGATATAAAACGGCAGCATCGCCACGCCATTATTGGCATAGCTCGTGGCGGCGGCGATCCAGCTCGAAAATGCGCCGGCCTCAGTGATGCCCTCTTGCAACACCTGTCCGGCGGCATCTTCGCGGTAATAGCTCAGCTGATCGGCGTCCACAGGCTTGTACAGCTGCCCAAATGGCGCATAGATGCCGATTTGGCGGAACATGCCCTCCATACCAAAGGTGCGGGCTTCGTCGCAAATAATCGGCACGATTTTGGGCGCTAAGGCTTTGTCGCGTAAAAACAAGTTCAAGCTGCGGACAAACGCCATGGTGGTCGAGATTTCGCGATCCGCACTGCCGTCAGTGATTTGCTTCAGCGCAGACAATGCTGGCGCCTGCACATTTTCGGCGGTGGCAATGCGCTTGGGCAGGTGCCCGCCTAATGCTGCGCGGCGCGCGTTGAGATATTTGATTTCGGCTGAATCAGCGCCTGGGTGATAGTAAGGAACCTCCTCAAGTTGATCATCTGACACCGGGATATTGAAGCGATCGCGGAACGCGCGAATCGAATCGGTGTCCATTTTTTTCTGCTGATGCGTGATGTTTTGACTTTCACCGGCTTGACCCATGCCATAACCCTTGACAGTCTTGGCTAAAATAACCGTCGGTTGGCCTTTGTTTCCGTGTGCAGCGGCATAGGCGGCATAGACTTTGTGCGGATCGTGGCCGCCCCGATTTAAGCGCGCGATATCCTCGTCGGAAATACTGGCGACTAAATCACGGGTTTCCGGATATTTATTGAAGAAGTGTTCGCGCGTGTAGGCACCGCCGAAGGCTTTGAAATTTTGATACTCACCGTCGAGTGTTTCTTCCATCAATTTACGCAGCACGCCTTTGCTGTCGCGTGCCAAAAGACCGTCCCACAGACTGCCCCAAAGCAGTTTTATGACGCCCCAGCCCGCGCCGCGAAACACGCCCTCAAGCTCTTGAATAATTTTGCCGTTGCCGCGCACTGGGCCATCTAAACGCTGCAAATTACAGTTGACGACAAATACCAAATTGTCCAAACCCTCGCGCCCGGCCAAAGAAATTGCACCTAAAGATTCCGGCTCATCCGATTCGCCATCGCCCATAAAGCACCAGACTTTGCGATCAGATACCGGGATCAAGTTGCGATGTTCTAGGTACTTAAGAAAGCGCGCCTGATAGATCGCCATGATTGGGCCTAAACCCATCGACACGGTTGGCAGCTGCCAAAAATCCGGCATTAGCCATGGGTGCGGATAGCTCGATAACCCTTTGCCGTCGACCTCGTTGCGATAGCCATCTAATTGCGCGGCGCTAATGCGCCCCTCTAAAAAAGCGCGCGCGTAAATCCCCGGTGCGCAATGGCCTTGGATGTACAGCAGATCGCCCAGATGCTTAGACGACCGCGCGCGCCAAAAATGATTGAAGCCAACATCATAGAGTGTCGCTGCAGATGCAAACGAAGCGATATGGCCGCCGACTTCGCCCGGCCTGCGGTTCGCGCGCACCACTGTGGCAAGTGCGTTCCAGCGCGTATAGGCGCGCAGCTTCCACTCAATTGCCGCGTCGCCAGTTGATTTTTGTTCTAGGTGCGGCGGAATGGTGTTGATGTAGCCGGTGGTGTATTTGAACGGCAGATGCCCGCCCGCCAAGCGCGTTGCTTCAATCATGCGCTCCAATAAAAAGTGCGCGCGATCCGTGCCGTCGGCGTCAATCACTGCCGCCATCGCGTCCAGCCATTCTTTGGTTTCAACCGCGTCTAAATCGTGTTTGCTGAGATCAGTTTTCGCGTCCATGGGCACTCCGGTGCAAAGTTGGCAAGTGAGAAACACCGAGAATAGCTGAGGTTGACGCGCTAAGCGCTATTGAAATGCAATGCGGCGAAAATATTGCCGCGCAAATAAAAGCGCGTGGCGTTAGAAAATTAACCTTGCCGCAATGTGAATGGCATGGAAGAATCTGGCTATTAGCGGGGCGCAAGCCACCGCACCAGTTTTTGAGGTTTTACGTGATCGACCCAGACGGATATCGGCCGAATGTCGGCATCATTTTGATTGAACAACAGCTTGGGCGCGTGTTTTGGGCGCGCCGCATTGGCCATGACGGCTGGCAGTTTCCACAGGGCGGAATGAATTCTGACGAGACGCCACTAGAGGCGATGTATCGGGAATTACAGGAAGAAACCGGCTTGAACGCGGAAGATGTTGAGGTGCTTTCGGCAACCCCCGGTTGGCTCAAGTACCGTTTGCCAGAACGCTACATTCGCCATCGCGAGCGCCCGGTCTGTGTCGGCCAAAAACAAGTTTGGTTCCTACTTAAACTGGTGGGTGAAGAATCGCGTTTTAAATTAGACGTCACCGACGCACCTGAATTTGACGGCTGGCGTTGGGTTGATTTTTGGTACCCACTCAGCAACGTGGTGAGCTTCAAACGCCGAGTTTATGAGCGGGCACTACAGCATTTTTTGCCGGCTGCGCGTGCGTTTGCCTCGATAGACGAGCGTGGGCCGGAGCAAACGTCTTTTCGGTTTTACGAAAGTGCATGACAGACTTGCTTGCAACAGACTTGCTTGCAAGCTAGGTTTGCCTTTGGAGGCAGATTAGTTTGAAAGCCAGTTATTGCTTGAAAGCCAGATACGCATGAAATTTATGTTGCGCTGTTGCGGTCATTCTGGTTCCAGCCTGGCGGATGAATAAATCTATGAAAGCGATTGTTGTCATGACGATTAGCACCCTGATTGCAAGCACGTCCGTATTTGCGTCGGCGAGCGGGTGCAGCGCGAAAAGTGCCGGGGCACAGCGCCCGCTGATCGAGCTATTCACCTCCGAAGGTTGCTCTAGCTGCCCACCTGCAGATAGATGGCTGAGCGCCCAGCGCGCGAAAATCGAACGCGGCGAATTGAGCGCGATTGCCTGGCACGTGGATTACTGGGATCAGTTGGGCTGGAAAGATCCTTTTAGTATTGCCGCCGCCACGCCCCGTCAACGCTGGCTAGCAGGGCAATCTCGCGCCCAGGTTTATACGCCCGGTGTATTTTTGGACGGGCGCGAATGGCGCCGTTGGGGCAGTGCGGCTGCGCCGTCAACCGATGCAAGGACTGCACCGGCACTGAGCCTTGATGTCGAGCGCCAGGATGGGAAATTACACGCCAACGCGGTGCTTTCAGGTCTGCGCGAAAATGCAAAACTGATGTTTGTTACCCAGACCATGGCGCGCGATAGCCAAGTGGCGCGCGGCGAAAATTCTGGACGGCTATTGCGCCACGATTTCAGTGCGAATGCGTTGAGCGAAGTCGCGCTTAAAAATGATGAGGCGCAGCAAAGCTACAGCGTTGATTTGGCATTGCCCACCGGTGCAGCGGCGGTCACGGCGTTCGTGCAAAACGATCAAGGCATGATTTTGCAAAGCACGCAGCTGTTACTCGATCGCTGCCAAGCGCCATGACGGTTTCTTTTTTCAGAACGACTTTCAGCTTTTTCGTTGGCATTCGTTTGCTGTCCTCGCTTTGTTTCCTGTCCGGCGCAATCGCGCTTACTTTACCGTCCGGCGCAATCGCGCTTACTTTGCCGTCCTGCGCAATCGCGCTTACTTTACCGTCCTGCGCATTCGCGCAGAGCCGAACGGAATATTTTTCCGCCATTGACAGCAACGGCAATGGCGGCGTGTCGTTGGCAGAATTTCAAGACTGGATGGGCTACGCCTTCAATCAAATCGACAAAAACGCCAACGACGTGATTGATGCGGATGAAGCCTTGGTGCCGAAAATGCGCGGCGTAACCCGCGCCCAGCAGCGGGCAAATTTTGCTGCACAGTTTCGCCGACAAGACAAAAATAAAAGTGGTGAACTCTCAATGGCGGAGTTAACCGCACCGCCCCAGTAACGCGGTGAAATGACCGCAATGTGGCGGGCTAGTCAGCGCGCATCGTCACTTCGCGGTCAGGCGCACCGCCCCATCTAAGCGAATCGTGCTGCCGTTTAAATAACGGTTGAGCAAAATAAACTTGACGGTTTCAGCGAATTCCTCAGGCGTGCCCAAGCGCTGTGGAAAGGGCACGGACGCGTTCAAGCTCGCGCGCACCTCATCGGGCATGCCATCCACCATCGGCGTCCAAAAAACACCCGGAGCAACGGTCATCACGCGGATGCCAATGCGGCCAAATTCGCGCGCCATCGGCAGCGTCATCGCCACCACACCACCTTTAGAAGCGGAATATGCGGCTTGACCGATTTGGCCTTCATAGGCCGCAACGGAGGCTGTGTTAACAATCACGCCGCGTTCGCCGTCGGCCCCGGGCGCATTCGTCTGCATCAAGTTCGCGGCTGCTTTGGCAAGATTAAAGCTGCCAATCAAATTGACCCGCACGGTCGTCTCAAACTGGCTGAGCGGCATCGGCCCATTTTTTCCTAACACCCGCCCAGCGCCTAAAATGCCAGCACAGCTTATCGCCGCGTTCAGCCCGTCCATAGCCGATTGCGCCGCAGCTAGACTCGCGACCACGCCGTTTTCGTCCGTGACGTCGGTTTTTAGATAGCGACAATCGAGTGCCGCCGCCGCTGCGGCACCTTTTTCATCCTGCACGTCGAGTAAAACGACTCTGCCACCGGCAGCGACGATTGCTTGCGCGCACGCCAAGCCTAGGCCGGATGCGCCGCCTGTGATTACTGCGCGGGTTTCTTTTAGATCCATGAACGTACTCCTGTTTTACTCAATTTTGATGAAGGTTTACCGCGCCGCATTGGTTTTCATTTCGTGCGCCGCCTCGTGTCCCAACCAGCGCTCAATCAACCCATGCACGCCATAAATCACTGGCGTCATTAAAATCGCAATGATCACTTTATAAAGATAATTGACGCAGCCAATTGCAAAAAAACGATCCAGCGGCCAGTGCTGTGGGCCGAGCACGAACATGATGTAGAGCACGACAAAAGTGTCGATGCACTGGGAAATCAAGGTTGAACCGGTGGCGCGTAGCCACATCCAGCGTTCGCCGGTGCGCCGTCTAATCGCGTGAAAAATACGCACATCAATCAACTGGCCGAGCAAAAACGCAGTGATTGAACCGCCAATTGCCCACATGCCTTGACCGAACAATGCGGCGAATGCGGTCTGTTGATCCGGCACACCTTGGGTTTGCATCGCGCTCGGCCACCAGCTGGCGGGCGCCAGATGAATGGCCAAATAGGCGAAGCCAAAGGCATAAATAATCAGGCCGGTACTGAGCCAGGAAATGATGCGCACGCCTTTGCCGCCGAAATATTCGTTGATGATATCGGTCAGCACGAATACCACCGGCCACAGCATCACCCCGGCGGTTAAATCCAGCGTGCCCGCGATGCCGAAAAAGGACCAGGTAATCGGTGCGATGCCAAGCGTGGGCCCAAGCGCGAAAACTTTGACGCCGATAAATTCCGCCAAAATGACATTGGTGACAAAAAAACTGCACAGCACTAAAAACAGCAGATTGCCGCGCGTCATACGATCACTAGCGGTTGGGCTGGACGCAGCATTTCCATGTGCGGGATGCCG
>JANNYO010000318.1:0-3361 GCA_031410115.1 Rhodanobacteraceae bacterium
GCCAGAAGGCAAATCAGCGCGTGCGCGCGGATGCGTTCGGGTAGGCGGTGGTGCACCGGCGCGATCAAAAGATCGCTCTTGAGTACGCGAAAGCCGCGTTCAATATCGGCCAGCGCTTTGTAGCGATCCAGCACTTTTGCAGCGCTAAAATCAGGCACGTTCGTCAGCAGCACCAGATCACCCAAGTTCGACACTTAACAACCTAACCCATTGATTTAATTGATATTGTTTTAATTTTTTGCCACAACAACTAGTTTGGCAGCGGAATTTTCAGCTGTTCGCAGAGCGTTACCGTCGCCTCGGTGTTGCGGGTAGTGCCGCGATACTCCTGAGTGCCGATTTTTACCGCGTGCTGCTGCACTTTCGCCAGCGTGCGCAACGCCGTCGCCGGGCTGACTGCCGCGCCGCTTTGCTTTAATCGCATCCGCATCACCCGATGCACCAGCAAAGCCAGAAAACAGATCAACGCGTGCGCACGAATGCGTTTTTCTAGGCGATGGTGCACCGGTGCAATCATCAGATCGCTTTTCAGCGTACGAAATCCGCGCTCAATATCGGCCAGCGACTTGTACGGAGATTCTGACCCAAGTCGGTACGGCATTCTGGAGCAAGTCGGTACGGGGTTCTGATCGAACTCGGTACAGTTATCCACAGTGATTTTTGGTGTTGAAGTGGGTAATTCTGACGTCTTTGGACGTCAACACGATGAGTTTTCGGAGATTACCTATGAAGCAGTTGAAAGAATTGGCGCGCCTGAAGTTCGGGCTAGGGCGTTCGTACGCAGAGATCGCGGGCAGCCTTGGCGTGGCGCGTTCTAGTGTGCAAGCAGCGTTGTACTGGCCATATTTCTTTGCGAAACTGATCAATTTGAAGAAGCTCTAGCGAAGTTTCGTGACGTCGCTGAGCGAATCGAAGGCTCATGGGGAAGGTACTCGGCTGGCATTGAACCTGTTAAACGCAATATTGGCAGTAGCCAAAATCTTCAACGGTCGCTTGAATCAAGCGCTTCGTCGCTGCGTTATTGATGTGCTTGAAATTCCAGGTCAACAAATAGTCTGCGCCGTAGCTGGCTGCGATCGCAATATGCAAAGCATCAATGAAGCTGTTGGCCGGGATTGCGCCATTTCCAACTAAGCGAGCGGCCAGTTCCTGCGCGTCGACGGTCGCACTCAGCGCGGGAATGCTGGCGACAGCATCCATCCGTTTTTTGGCGGCCTCAGCATTGCCTTCAGCGATTTCCTGTTCAACGGCCACTGAAATGTAGACATTGAAGTCCCCTTTGCGTTGCTGCCACCAATCCAGAGTGATCGTCTGACGCGCCAAGCTCACCACATCCCGACTCGGCCGTGCCGTCAGGTAGCTAATAATCGAGCTTTCAATGTAAACCGATTTACGCATCTTTCTTGTCCCCGGCGCAGGTAATCATTCTGGCGCAGGCAATTCACAGGAAAAAATTCTGCATCCTTTCTTCACCAAAGAAACCGCTACTTCGCCAACATGCGAAACCAGTTTTCGATGGGAAAACACAGCGGTTCCTACGTCGATCGTAAGCTTAAATTCTTTGCCAAAATCTGCCGGTTTCGTATAAATCAAAGCGTATCGAGCGGTCTTTGGGTCTGCGGCGACTTCTTGGAAAATTGTGGTTCCAATTGCCCATTGAAAGTCTTCGGCCGCTGGACCAATCGCAACGGCTTGAAAGCCACAACCAAATCGTGCGGCTTGAGCATCCATTGTCGATCAAGGTTTCTAGCAGGCATAGATCTCGCTCACGTATGCAATATGTATACAGCATATCCACTCTGGGGAAAAGCAGAAGCCTATTTTTTATTGGTTGTACGCGGCTTGCATATTGTGAATGATTTGCCGGATATAGGGTTGGCAAGCCTCCACCCGCCACCGGCGACACGCCAGATCGCAACGTGAGCAAAGCTCACCCCATTACGCGAGCCACTTTTTGCACAACATCGACTTTGCGCATGCGCTGAACCAAATCGTCCAGGTGCGACACCGAACGGACCTGTACGGTAAAAACAACGACTGCGCTATCGCCATCGCTGGTGGTTTTTTGAAAGTCTTGAATGTTGATGCGTGCTTCGGCAAAAGTAGCGGTGACCCGTGCTAAAACGCCAGCCTGATCGGTAACTTCAATGCGCAGCTGGACATTAAAATCACCGCTAACCTGTGCATCCCATGCGACTGCTACCGTACGTTCTTCGCTTTTACGTAAGTCTGCGACATTGTGGCAGCTCGCTTCGTGCACCATTAAACCGCGCCCTGGGCTCAAATAGCCGAAAATTGCATCGCCCGGAATTGGATGACAGCAGTGTGCAAACGTCACCGCGCCGCGTTCGGTGCCGCTGATGCGAACAACATCTTGGCGTGCGTGCTCCGCCGCCGCCACCACACCGATGGTCAGCTGACGTGCTACCACTTCAGGCGTGCGATTGCCCAAGCCAATATCGGAAAGCAAATCTTCCAAATGGCTAAATTTCAGCTCCGCTAAGGTCGTTTCTACCGCGCCTTCCGGGACGGTATCGAGCGAGCTGCCGAGCGCGCTTAGCGCCCGATCCAGCATGCGATGGCCCAAGCCAATCACTTCGCCGTAGCTCAAGGTTTTAAGGTGGTGGCGAATTGCGGTACGCGCCTTTGCCGTTGTGACAATTTCCAACCACTGCGCTTTCGGGGTTGCCGAAGTCGCCGTGACAATCTGAATGGTTTGCCCACTCAGCAGCTTGGTGTGCAGTGGCGCTGTGCGGCCATCTATTCGTGCGGTCACTGCGTGATCGCCAACCTGGGAATGCACCGCGTAAGCAAAGTCGAGCGCCGATGCGTTGGCGGGAAGGGTCACGACTTTGTTGTTTGGTGTAAATACGTAGACCTCGTCAAACACCAGGTCCGCTTTGACGGCTTCTAAAAATTCAAAGCTTGAACCAACATTGGTCTGTGCCTCAACCAAGTCGCGCATCCATTCTGAACTTTTGACGCTGGCATTGGCGCTGACGTTGTTGTTGGCCTGTTCGACGCCAGCCTTGTAAAGCCAATGTGCCGCCATGCCGCGTTCAGCGACGGAATCCATTTCATCGGTGCGAATTTGCACCTCGATCGGCACGCCACCGGGGCCTTTGACGCCGGTGTGCAAGCTTTGATAACCATTTGCTTTTGGCAGCGCGATAAAGTCTTTAAAGCGTCCTTCTTTGGGTACGAATAGCCCGTGAATCAGGCCCAGTGCGGTATAGCAATGCAGCGCTTTAGGCGTGATCACGCGAAAACCATAGACATCGGTTACATCATCAAAACTGCGGTGTTTAACGCCAAAGTTTTGTCCACGCATTGCTTTGTTGGATTTATCAGACTTTAGTTT
>JANNYO010000319.1:0-4234 GCA_031410115.1 Rhodanobacteraceae bacterium
AAAAAACGTGCAGAGGAGTTGACGCATAGCAGGCTCGGTTAAAAAAACTGACCATCACATGCTAGCGTTTAGCGGGCACCAATGAATCCCTTAACTTTCGTACAAGCCTCGCGCCAGGCGACACGGCAAACAAATCCGGCAACCAATAAAGTTAAAACTTTCCGTCCAGTTCACGCCATAGCTGGCGTACGCGCCAAGAGTCGGGTTTTTGCTTCAGCTGCGCACGAATCCAAACGTCATCAAACTGCGTGGGCAAAATCGTTTTGCTCAAAACCGATGCTTCCAAATATTCCATCGTTGGGTTTTGCTCGCTTTTGAGCTCAACCAGCACCGCGCTAAGTAAAGACGCTGCACTTGCAGCTTGGCCCAGCGCAAACTGCGCCTGTGCCAGGCGGTAGCGGCAAATCATATTGGGTTTGGCAACGACTGTATGTGCATCGCTAAGACATAGCTCAAACTCCAACCGCGCCAATTCAGGCTTACCCAGGCTCAAATAGCTCAAGCCACGCTCACGTCGCAGCGCAATTTGACTGCCTTTGTTGGCGCGAAGTATTTCCTCCGCTTGCGCGAAATCAGCGAAACTGGCGGCAACTGCATCGGTACTGCGATCGGTGTGCGTCTCATGCAGTTGCATTCGTTGCAGCGTGGCTCGATCAATCAGCACATTTGCCAGCGCCGGGTGCGCAAGCCCTGGGGCGGGAAACAGTTTTTGCAGCAGTGCATAGGCGCGTGCATAAGCCACATCGGCGGCGCCAAAATGACTCAAGCTGCGCTCAGCATTGCCCAAATTGAGCCAAGTGAAAGCGGCATCGGTGGTGTCACTATTTTCCTGTAGCGCGCTAGATTTTCGATAAAACTCCGCAGCGCGCAGGCCATCAGACAATTTGGCATATGAGAACGCCAAATTGTTTAGCGTGCGGGCGATTTCACTCGCTTGGGCGCCATTTTTTTCGCGCAGCGCCAGCGCGCTGAGCAACATCGGTACGGCGACTTCGGTTTTACCTTGATCATTCAACACGCTGGCCCAAATGTTTAATGTAGTCGCACGCTGCAGCGGCGGCGCGTTGGTTAAATCCTGCAGTGCCTGCACACGCGCTAGGGCGGCAATTGCCAGGTCACCCAGCTTGAGATCAGCGTAGATGCGCGCGCGCTCAAGCGCTATGTCAATCTCGAGCGGCGCTGATAAAACACCCCCGTCCGCAGCAGCATTGCTAGCCCCAGGCTGGGCCTGATCGATGACGTTTTTTGCCAATTCAAACTCGCCGAGCTGACGGTAGGTTTTCGCAATCGTCAGCATCAGCCGCGCGCGTGCCTCGGGTGCATCGCGTAATTTTGCGTCTAGTTGTGCAACGCCTACATCAAGCACATCGCGCACGCTCAAGGCCTTGCCTTTGGAGCGGTTCGGGTCCGCGTTGGCGAATAGTTCTTGCCAAAAATCACTCAGCACGCGCGCACTTTTCGCTTCAATATTGGCGCGTTCGGTTTCTAAGCGCAGGGCTTTGCCACGGCTGGATATGGTCAGCGCTTGCCAAAACGCCACGGCTAAAAAGCCTGTGCTAATCAGCAACAGCCAGCGCAGTCGGGTGTTACCTCGGCGCTGTACTTCGGTGGCGGCACGCGCGGATTCAGCGGCTTGACGCTGCTGTTCGGCAAGCGCTTGGGCTTGGTGCAACTCACGCTCGTTACGCTGCGCGCTCAGCTGAATTTGCTGCGCCTGTTCCTGGTGCGACAGCGTCAAAAAGCTACGCTCCAATTCGGTCAGATGGACGTCTTGCGAGCTGAGCAATATCGCCAGCTGATGCAAGCGCGCGCCACTGAGTAAATAGCTGCTGTCGCGCGCGTTGGCGTGCCAAAGGCGCGCCGCTTCAGCAAGCTGGCGCTGCAGCCGCAAATCACCCCGCGCGTGGCTAAGCCAATGACGCAGGCGCTGCCAATTACGGATCAATGCCTCGTGCGCCACTTCGACGGTGTTTGCATGGCTGCTTTGATCGCGATCAAAGCTCAGCAATCGCGCTTTTTCAAACCCAGCAATCGCAGCACTCATTGCCGCCACCGAGCGATCAACGCTACTTTCCGCGCTGTGCGTCAACTCATCCAATTCACTGCGAAAGGTTCGGCGACGCGTATCCTCGCTGCCCTCACCCAGCGTAACCAGACGTAAAAACAGCTGCTGCGCGGATTTTTGTGCAGCGCTGTCGAGTTCGGCAAACGCGGCCTCAGCTCGCCCAGCAAGCGCGCCCTGCACGCCACCGATGGCTTTGAATGCCGCGAGCGTTAACTCTTGCCCGCGCCGCTGTAAATACAGTTCACTCAGGGCGAACTGCAGCAACGGCAACGCACCGATTTGATCGCGTACTTCATCTAAAATTGCCGCCACCAAACCAGGTTCAAACACCAGGCCGATTCGGCGCGCTGGACCTACGATGGCGCGCTCGAGTTCATCGAGAGTCATTGCCGGCACGATCACCGCCCGATCGCGAACAATCTCGGATAGCTCAACGTATTGCAGCGGGCGGTCAAGAAAATCTGCGCGTAGCGTAAACACAACGCGCAGGCGCGCATGCGAATCAAGCAACGCCGTGCTGAGCGCTGCGATCCACGCACGTCGCTCTGCATCCTCAGCGCATAACGTAAACAACTCTTCGAACTGATCTACAACCAGCAGCAACTCGCAGTGTTCTTCGTTCGGCAAGCTGCGGTCAATCGCACGGCTGAAACCAAATGCATCTTGGCGCAGCATATTTTCTACATCAAATTCGCGTACTGAAACTCGCCGTATCGCCGCCGCCAAATTGGCGAATGGCGTGCGGCCGGGTGTCATCGTACTCAGCAGCCAATGTTTTGAGCCGGCTAGCGCATTGTTTCGCAGTGCCGGCAGCAAACCCGCGCGCACCGCCGAGGATTTACCGCTGCCCGATGCGCCCAACAGCACCAGCGCGCGCGACAGCAGTGAGCGATCACTTAGCTTGCTAATCAATTGCTCAACCAAACCTTCGCGACCAAAAAAATTCTTCGCTTGACCTTCGTCAAAAGCGGCTAAGCCCTGATACGGATTGTCCGCATCACTGAGTTGTAAAAATGACTTCGATGTCGGCGTTGCGAACTCGCCCAGCGCCATGCGTGCATTGCTGATCCAAGACCCATCCATGCCGCGAAAGGCAAGCTCGATCTCGTGCGCGAAGCTCACGGTATCTGGATAGCGCGCATCGGGCTGTTTACTCAGTGCGCGCGCAATGACTTGATCAACCGGCGCAGGCAACTGGCTCACGAGTTCACTCGGCGCTGGCGCTTGATCGTGTAGGTGCTGGCTAACCAATAGGCTCGCTTGGTTGCTGGTGAACGGGCGTTGCCCGGTGATCAGTTCGTAGGCAACTAAGCCGAGCGCATAGACATCGGTGGCGGCTGAAACCGCCTCGCCGCGCAGCTGCTCAGGCGCGCAATACGCCAACGAGCCGACAATTTCCCCGGCAGCGGTGCGGTCGCTATCCTGATTCAGCTGTTTAGCAACACCAAAATCTGCCAGCACCGCGTTGCCCTGCTCGTCCAGTAAAATATTGGCCGGCTTGAAATCGCGATGCACAATGTTGTAGCGATGTGCTGCGTTTAACGCCTGCGCAACTTGATGCAGCAACGGTAGCAGTGGCAATGCTTTGACTGGCAGCTTGTCAGCACCCATGCGCGCTTTTAAATGCTGCGATAGCGAACCGCCTTTCATCAGGCGCATCACCATAAATGCCGCACCTGGATCACGCCAAAAATCATACAGCGGCACGATATTGGCGTGTTCGAGCTGGGCGACTAGTTCGGCTTCAGCGGCAAAGCGCCGAATAAAGTCGACGTCGTTGGCAAGTTCAGCCTTGATCACTTTGATCGCAACATCACGCCCCACACTGCGCTGGCGCGCCCGATAAACAGAGCCAAAACCGCCCTCGCCGATACATTCAATCAGCTCATAACCGCGAGCAGCGACGCCGGCACGCGCGCGCTCAAAAATCTGTTCGGGCGCCAAGCATTGCGACGCATGCTGAAATGGCATGCCGACCTGCAAGCGCGTGGCTTGGGTTATGTTGTTTAAGGCCGCACGCAGTTTGCTCAAGTCTCGCGATAGCGACACGGCAGACAAGTCTCGCGATAGCGACACGGCAGACAAGTCTCGCGATAGCGACACGGCAGACAAGTCTCGCGATAGCGACACGGCAGACAAGTCTCGCGATAGCGACACGGCAGACAAGTC
>JANNYO010000320.1:0-2861 GCA_031410115.1 Rhodanobacteraceae bacterium
CGAAGTTTCAAAGTGCAATCGGTTTGCTGGGTGGCGTGGTCGCGCTAGGATTTAAAAAACCTGAGGTCGCCACGGCATTTTTATTGGGCGGTGCGATTGTTGCAGTGGCAACGTTGGTGGCGGCAGTTGTCGGTTTGCGTCGAGCAAATTCACCTGCTGATTCGTTGGCTAAGGTATTGGGCGCAAGTTTTTCAAAGTGGCTGTTAATTGTAACGATGATCTATTTGGCGCTAACGCGTTGGCAGATCGCGGGATTGCCGCTCATGCTGGGTTTGATCACTGCGCAACTAAGTGCTGTTGCAGCAGGTTTAGGGTTAAAGAAGTTTTAGTTTTGACTTGGTTTTAAAACTAAACAACAAGAGATTTCTGTTGAATCAACTGAATTTTTAGCAAGTTCCTTAAAGAATTGAGTGCTATGGCGTTTATTGGACAACTAACGAATTTGCTCACCAGCACGGCAGCGGCAGAAAATGCCGGCCCTGCGGAGTACGTGCAGCACCATTTGACCCACAATAATGTCGATGTTGCGGGTGGTTTTTGGCACGTACACATGGATTCTCTGGTGATGTCGATTGGCCTTGGCATATTGATGATGGGTCTGTTTTGGCTGGTCGCGCGCAAAGCAACTTCGGGCATACCGGGTAAATTGCAGGCGTTTATTGAAATCGTGGTCGAGTTTGTCGATAGTCAAGTTAAATCGGTATTTACCGGCAATCGAAAAATCGTAGCACCCATCGCGCTGACCATCTTTGTGTGGGTATTGGCAATGAACGTGATGGACTTTATCCCGCTCGAACTCGTTGGTTCCACCGCAAGTGTCTTGGGTGCAGATCCACACCATTTATTCTGGCGCTTAGTGCCAACGGCGGACATCAACATCACGCTTGCCATGTCAATGACCGTGTTTTTCTTGATGCTCGGTTTTGCCATCGCATCCAAAGGCATCGGCGGCTTTGGGCATGAATTGATTGCGGCGCCTTTTGGCGACAAAGTGTGGCTTTGGCCAATGAATTTGGCGATGAACGTCATCGAGTACATCAGCAAAGTTGCCAGCCTTGCCTTGCGATTGTTTGGAAATATGTACGCAGGCGAGTTGGTGTTTATGCTCATTGCACTGCTCGCAACTGCGGGCGGGCATTTCTTGTTTGCTGATGGTTTGGCGATCAAAGCCGGTGGCGCGCTTGCTTATCTAGGTGCCGTTATCGCCGGTGCTGGTTGGGGCATATTTCACATCCTGATTGTGCTGTTGCAAGCCTTTATCTTTATGATTTTGACCACTGTGTATCTGTCCATGTCGGTTGAGCATCATTAGCCTGCTATTGGCTTTATTGCGTTTGGTTTCACCCGTTTTCATCTCGCCGTACCGTTTTTAAACTCGTTTTTTCCACCCTAAGCTCAAAACCGAAAAGGAAATCATCATGGAATCAATTATCGCCGCCCTCCAGGGCAATATGGCTATCGCGATCGGCATCATTATCGGCCTGGGCGCGTTGGGCGCTTGCGTTGGTATTGGCTTGATGGCTTCAAAGTTTTTGGAAGCAACCGCGCGTCAGCCTGAGTTAGCGCCGATGCTGCAAGGCAAAATGTTCTTGTTAGTCGGTTTGATCGATGCGCCTTTCATTATCGGTTTGGCGATGGCGCTGCTGTTTGCATTCGCAAACCCACAGATCGCCTCCGTGAATGACGCTGCGAAAGCGGCTCAGACGACCGCTCAGTAAGAAAAATCGGAGCCATACGCCATGGAATTTAATGCGACATTGATTGCCCAGGCGCTCGCGTTCGCGATTTTAATCGCGTTCACGGTGAAATTCATTTGGCCGCCTTTGATGGACGCCATCGAAGAGCGCCAAAAGAAAATTGCGGATGGCCTTGCGGCGGCGGATAACGCGCGCAAAGAAGTTGCCGACGCTAAGCGCAAAGAAGCTGACATCATTGATGCGGCGCGTGCAAAGGCGCAGGAAATTTTGGATCGCGCGCACTCGACGGCGAATCAAATGGTGGATCAGGCCAAAGGCGAGGGCGCTGCGGAAAAAGCGCGTCAGTTGAGTGCCGCCGGTGCTGAAGTTGAAACTTTGGCGCACCACGCGAAAGCTGAACTGCGCACCAAGTTGGCTGATCTGGTTATTGCCGGTGCCGGTCGATTGATCAAGAAAGAAATTGATCCCAACACGCACAAGCAATTAATCGATCAACTGATCACTGAGATTTAGCCATGAGTTCAACGATTACGCTTGCCAGGCCGTACGCAAAAGCAGCTTTTGAGCTGGCTCAAAAAACGCCGGATGGTCTCGCGTCTTGGTCGGCAAAAATAGCCCAAAGCGCCGCTTTGTGCCGTGATAGCCGCATCTTGGCGCTGGTTTCCAGCCCGCGGTTGCAAGCGAAAGATCGGGTAGCGTTGCTATTGCCGCAAGGTGAAGCGGCCGAGTCAAACTACACGCACTACTTAAGCGCAATGGCCGAAAACGATCGCTTAAGCTTATTGCCGGATGTGCAAACCGAGTTCGAGCAGCTGCGTGCAACGGCTGAGCGCACGCTCAAGGTCAAGGTGCGTAGCGCCCTGCCAATTGAAGCGGCGCAACAGCAGCAGCTAATCGACAAGCTAGCGCAAAGATTTCAACGCGTGGTAACGCTTGAAATTGTGCTGCAACCTGACTTGATTGGTGGCGCGGTGTTGGATGCCGGTGCCATCGTGATCGACGGTTCGCTCAGCGGCAAGCTCGCGCGCATGCACACCGAGCTTGCGGCGTAACGCGGATTTAGGCATCAACAGATAGTTAGCAACACTCAGCAGTAAAAAATTCGTCCTACAAACATTCCTCTTTAAACTGGAAAGCGCATGCAAGCCAGCCTGAATCCGTCTG
>JANNYO010000321.1:0-5171 GCA_031410115.1 Rhodanobacteraceae bacterium
CGAACACGAACATGCCGAACTGGCCGCCATCTATGTCACACGGGGACTCGACGCCAAACTTGCCAGTGAGGTCGCCACCCAATTAATGGCCAAGGACGCTTTGGCCGCCCACGCCCGCTGAAGAGTTAGCGGAAAAGCCTTCAACATCCTGGGCGGGCATGGCGGTGTCGCTGCTGAAATTTTGGCGCGAGCGGAAAAATGCTGAGCTGAAAGTGCGTGTCTACAATCCGAACTTGGACGAGCATGGCTGGGAATCGACGCGTACCGTGGTGGAAGTGGTCAACGACGACATGCCGTTTTTGGTCGATTCCGCAGCGATTGCGGTGCAAAACTGTGGCTTGATTTCGCACTTAATTATTCACCCGGTGCTGAGCGTGCAGCGCGATGCGGGTGGGCATTTGCTGAGCTTTGCCGAAGCGGGCAAAGCCGGCAATAAGAACGAATCTTTGATGCACTTCCAGCTGGATCGGGTAACCGAGGCGGACGCCTTGGAAGCGCTGCGCGTCGCGGTGAGCCACTCTTTGAACGATGTGCGCGCATGTGTGGCGGATTTTGCCGCGATGCGCGGCAAGGCATTGGCGATCGCGGCGGAATTGCCATCGCGAAAAACGCCGCACGATGCCAGCGACGTTGCGGAAGCAGCGGAATTTTTGAACTGGATTGCGGCTGATCACTTCACCATGCTTGGCTATCGCGAATATACCGCCGCCAATGATGGCGGACGCGAGGTTTTAAAAGCGGTGGCAGGCTCAGGTTTAGGCATGCTGCGTGCGGATGAATCCAAGCTCAGCGCGCGCCCGACCGCAAGTTTGGCGGCGCGGGATTTACCAACGGGTGATAAAGCCGAGCTGATTGTGTTGAGCAAAACCAACGCGCGCTCGACGGTGCACCATCCGGGCTACATGGACTACATCGGTGTGCTGACCTTTGATGCGAATGGGCAGGCGATATCTGAGCAGCGGTTTTTGGGCATGTACACCTCAAGCGCGCTGAGCACACACCCGTGGCTGATTCCACTGCTGCGCAAAAAAATTGCCGAGGTACAAACGCGCTCGGGGTTGAATCCTGCCGGGCACAGTGGTAAAGCACTGCTGCATGTTTTAGAAGCTTTGCCGCGTGATGAGCTGTATCAGGCTTCACCGGCGGAGCTGACCGATGTCGCTATTGGTATTTTGAATTTGCAGGAACGTCAGCGCACCAAATTATTTGTGCGCCGGGATCGTTTTGGTCGCTCAATTTCATGTCTGGCATTTATTCCGCGTGATCGCTTCAATGCCGATATTCGTGAGCGCGTGGAACAGATGCTCAAGCGCGCGCTGCACGGCGAACGGCTGGACTCCTCGGTGCATGTTTCAGAGAGTGTTTTGGCGCGTTTGCATGTGGTGGTGCGCCCGAAAGCGGGTGATAAACCGACGATTGACCTGGCGGAGTTAGAGAGCAAACTGCGCCAAATCGTGCGCAATTGGCAAGACGAGCTGCGCGACATTTTGGTGCAAAAACACGGCGAGGACAAAGGTATTAAGCTGGCGAATAAGTACGGCAAAGCCCTGCCAGCTGGCTACATTGAAGACATCACGCCCTTTGTTGCGGCAAGCGATGTGGAAAATGCCGCCGCGCTCAAAACGATCGACGATATGCGTCTGTCGTTATATCGCAGCCGGAAAAAATCGGAAGGAAGCTTACGCTTTAAGCTGTTCAAATTTGGCCACACGATTGCGCTATCGGATGCATTGCCGCTGCTGGAAAATATGGGGCTGCGGGTGATCAGTGAACACCCGTACGAAATGGCGTTGCCGGGGCAAAACATTTGGATTCAAGAGTTTGAAGTCGAGCCGAATAACGCGCAGGCGCTGGATGTGGAAACGCTGCGCGAAACCTTTGCCCAGGCGTTTGAAGCCGCGTGGCGTGGCGCGGTTGAAAATGACGGCTTCAATAAACTGGTGCTTGCCGCCGGCTTGAACGCGCGCCAAGTCAGCGTGCTGCGCGCCTACTGCAAATACTTGCTGCAAACCAAGCTTAGCTTCAGTCAAGCCTACATTGAGCGGGCAATGAACAGCCATCCGCTGATTGCGCGATTGCTAGTTGAGCTGTTCGAAGCCAAATTTGATCCGCAGCGTGGAGCGCCTGGAACAGATCATAGAAAGGTGCTCAAGCATGATCTAGAAGCCCTGATTACCGACGCGCAAAGTAAGGCGCATCCAAACCTCATAGCGACGCTTATTGGCGAAACTGCGAACCCGCGCGCGAAACAAATAGAAGCTGCGAATTCTGCAATTAGTACGTTACTTAACGATGTGCAGAGCCTGGATGAAGATCGCATCTTGCGCGCCTTCGTGCAGCTGATCGGTGCCAGCTTGCGCACTAACGCGTATCAAAAAGAAGGTGCGCAGTTTAAGAGCTATCTGAGCATCAAGCTGGACTCCAGTCGTGTGCCAGAGCTGCCAAAGCCGGTGCCGTACCGGGAAATTTTCGTCTACAGCCCGCGCGTTGAAGGCGTGCATTTGCGATTCGGAAAGGTCGCGCGCGGTGGCTTGCGTTGGTCAGACCGACGCGAAGATTTCCGCACCGAAGTGTTGGGTTTGGTGAAAGCGCAGCAGGTGAAAAATACCGTGATTGTGCCGGTCGGCGCCAAGGGTGGTTTTTACGTCAAACGCCCCGCACCGGCTGCGGATCGCGACGCGGTATTGGCCGAAGGCATTGCCTGCTATCGCTTATTTATCTCAGGGCTGTTGGACATTACCGACAACGTGGTGGCGGGTAAAATTGTTAATCCAGAGAACGTTGTGCGCCACGACGAGGATGATTCTTATCTGGTTGTGGCCGCCGACAAAGGCACGGCGACGTTTTCCGATATTGCCAATGCGCTATCAGCGGATTACGGCTTTTGGCTGGGAGATGCGTTCGCGTCCGGTGGCAGCAATGGCTATGACCATAAAAAAATGGGCATCACCGCAAAAGGCGGCTGGGAGTCGGTCAAGCGCCACTTCCGTGCCTTGGATAAAGACTGTCAAACGCAGGATTTCACCTGTGTGGGTGTTGGTGATATGTCCGGTGATGTGTTCGGTAACGGCATGCTGTTGAGTCGCAAAATTAAGCTTTTGGCGGCGTTCGATCACCGACATATTTTTATGGATCCAAAGCCAGATTGCGAAGTTAGTTTTAGCGAACGCGAACGCATGTTCAATTTGCCGCGCTCAAGCTGGGATGACTACAACAAAAGCCTGATTAGCGCCGGTGGTGGCGTGTACGCACGCGCGGCAAAATCCATTCCGGTCAGCGCTGAAATGCGTGCGGTTTTGGCGGTTGACGCAGAAAGCATGTCGCCAAACGAGTTGATGCAGGCAATTTTGCGCGCCCCAGTTGAATTGCTGTGGAACGGTGGAATTGGCACGTACGTCAAAGCCAGCAGCGAAAGCCACACCGACGTCGGGGACCGCGCCAATAACGCGATCCGCCTGGATGGCAAAGAGCTGCGCTGCAAAATGGTCGGCGAGGGTGGCAATTTGGGTATGACGCAGCTTGGACGGGTTGAATTCGCCCTGCGCGGCGGTTTGCTCAACACCGACTTTATTGACAACTCAGCCGGCGTGGACACTTCTGATCACGAAGTCAACATCAAAATTTTGCTCAATGAAGCGGTCAGTGCAGGTGAATTGCCAGCGTCCGAACGCGATGCGCTGTTGGCACAAATGACCGATGAAGTCGGTGATATGGTGATCAACGACAACTATCGCCAAAACTTGGCGATTAGCCTCATGCAGGCGTTCGGTATCGGTCGCTTAGGCGCCAAACAGCATTTTATTCGCACGCTGGAAAGCCAGGGTTTGCTGGATCGTGCGATTGAATATTTGCCCAGCGATGAAGAATTTTTAGAACGCAAAGCGCGCAAAACCGGCCTGACGCGGCCCGAGCTGTCAACACTTTTGAGCTACGCCAAACTGGTGTTGTATGCGCAGTTGCTAGATTCTGACGTTCCGGAAGATGCGTATTTGAGCGGCGAATTAGCGCTGTACTTTCCCGCCGTTCTGCGCGAAAAATTTCAGCCCACCATGCAACGGCACCGCCTCAAGCGCGAAATCATCGCGACGCAAATTACCAATTCTGTGGTCAATCGGATGGGTTCCACCTTCTTCCTACGGATGCAAGAGGACACCGGGGCGACACCCGCAAAAGTGGCAAAAGCTTTCACCATCGCGCGTGAAGTCACCAACGCGCGCAACTGGTGGGCCGACCTGGATGCGCTTAACGCGCGTGTTCCGGGCCAAGCGCAGATGGACGCGCACTTAAAAATTTGGAATTTGCTGCGTAACTTGACCCGCTGGTTGCTGAATTTGCCGGGCGGCATGAGCGATATCGCGGCACTGGTGTCAAAATATTCTGCCGGTGCGTTAGCGCTGCATGGGGTGTTGGGACAAGTACTGCCGGCCGCGCAGCTCAAGCGCATTGCCGAGGAAGAGCGGGAACTTAGCGAGCTCGGCTTTGGTGCCAAATTAAGCGCCACGATTGCCAGTCTAAACCCGATGTCAGCGGCGTTTGATGTTATCGAAGTGGCAAGCCAGCACCATTGCGCTGTGGCGCGCGCGGCAAAAGTTTATTTTGATTTGGGCGATACGCTGCATTTGAAATGGCTACAAGATCAAATCGAGAAACTGCCAGTTGAAGGCCGCTGGCACGCCAATGCGCGCGGCGTGATGCGTGATGAGCTATTTGCCCAGCACCGCGCCCTGGCTTCACAGCTGCTCGCGCAAAGCACGATCGGTGGCAAAGACAAGCCCGACGCCAGTATTGTTGAAGCCTGGTTAAGCAGCGCCCAGGGCGAACTGGCCTACACGTTGAGCATGTTCAACGAAATGCGTGCCAGTGCGGTAATGGACTACGCCACCATGAGTGTTGCGATTCGTCGACTTGCGCAATTGGTGGGGGCAGGGGCGCGATAGCAAATTCCGGCCCACGGCGTGCTTATTTCCAGCTGTATTGATCTAGCACCTACACGGTGTCGTCATTCAACTAGAAACAGCAGTTGGACGGATAAGAGTGGGCCCTGAATTTTGCCAATATGTTTTGGCGTTCCAGCGACGCATGAGCAGGCAGCACATGCTTTATAAATGTCATGGGCATTGCCTGCTTTGAGCAAATAACGAAGCTGGGGCGACAAAAAAGTGTGCAATCTT
>JANNYO010000322.1:0-3014 GCA_031410115.1 Rhodanobacteraceae bacterium
ATTCAATGACGCTCAGCAACCAGGCAAAACGCGGATCATGCGTCAGCGCCAAAATTTCTGGATTGTCCTGATCTGCCAGCAGCTCAGCTTTCGCCGCAATCGGAACTTCAGTCAGACCCACATCGCGCTTAAATTCCAACAGCAGTCGGGCTTTCATCGCTTCATCATGCGCACTGTCAAGCCGGGCCGCATGCAGCACGCGCGCTGGAAAACCGCCGACGCTGACGCGCCGATTGCGCACCATCACCCGCCCAGTGCCGTGCCGATCAATCAGCGCATCCAGCAACGCGGTGCGCTCGCGCGGGTCGCTATCGGCGCGAATTTTCGCCGCCAAATTCGGCTCATCTGCCAACACGGCGCCAAGCTTTTTGACGACTTTATCGGCCAAGGGCGAATCACTTTGCAGTGCCTCGGCAAGCTTGGAAATGTCTTGGTAGTTAGCGGCTTCTTTTTCAAACACGGCAAAGTCGTGGAAGCGCGCCGGATCGAGCAATCGCAGCCGGGCAAAGTGCCCAGCTAAGCCCAATTGCTCAGGTGTTGCGGTCAGCAAAATCACGCTTGGCGTTGCCAGCGCTATCGTTTCCACCAGCTGATATTCAGTGCTTGCAGCGGTTTCGCTCCACTGCAAATGGTGCGCCTCATCGACGATCAGCATGTCCCAACCCGCGTCTGCTGCCTGCCGCGCGCGTTTTGGCGAAGCCGCCAAAAATGCCAAATCGGTCAGCACAATTTGATCATCTTGAAACGGGTTACGGCCTTCACCGGAAAGCTCGATGGATTCCACGCGCTCCTCGTCAAAAATCGCGGTTTTCAAATTAAATCGACGCATTAGCTCAATAAACCACTGAAACACCAGCGCTTCTGGCACCACAATCAGTGCGCGCGAAACCCGACCGGTGGCAAGCAAGCGCGTCAAAATCAAACCCGCTTCAATGGTTTTACCCAAGCCCACTTCATCGGCCAACAGCATGCGCGGCTCGGGCTGCTTGAGCGCCAAATCCACCACTTGCAGCTGATGTTTAAGCAGGGAAATTTTCGCCGAATACAATCCATTTGCCGCCGATGAGCGCAGCTTGGCGCGACGCTCCAATGCCTCCACGCGCAGGGCAAAACGCAAATTAGAATCCAACCGCCCGGCAATTAAGCGCTCATCCGCCTCGCCTGCGGCCTGTTGGTCGTCAAGCTCGCCTTCGCTGAACGCCACGTCGCCGCAGATATACGTGCGCAGGCCAGCCGTTTCGCTCACAGCGGTGATTTCATGTTTCTCACCGCGCCGCAACACGATATCACCGGCTTTAAATTCCGGCCGCGCCAACGGCGCGCTGAGCTGCGCATACTGACGCACGATGCCAGACAGCGTAAACACGACTTGCACCGCACGCCCTTCCACGCGCATGACCGTGCCCAGGCCAAGTTCGGGCTCGGCGTTGCTGTGGTAGCGCTGCCCGGGAATAAAATGGGGTGTCATGGTCGTCATAGCCGCAATCCGTCGCGTGGTTTTCGGCCGGAAGCTTAGTTCAATTGCGCCGCATTGGGCTGAATAGCTAGTCTTTCAAAACACCGAGCAAGCCCCAGTCCCCAATGGCTCTGTCAATCGGGTCAGATTGTAGATTTGCTTTCCCCACGGCGTATCGACGCGCATGCTGAGCTGATTGCAGCTGAGAAACTCAAGCGCGACCGTGCCGAAGTTCTCAACCCGAATTTGCCCACTTTGGAAGGCGCTACCAAAGCGCGTGCCGACCGGGCGCAACAGCGTACCAGCCGCTTTGCGCGTCTGACCCGTGGTGCCGGTTAGTGGCGCTTGCATCACAAACCAAGCCTGTTCCGCTGCGGGCGTGTAGCTAAATAGCGCCAACGCAATATTGAGATCATTTTGTACGGTCAGGGTAACGCCCTCGCCTGAGCGCGCCGGGTCGTACCAGCTTCCGCTCAAACCGGTGTCATTTTGCTGTGCCTGGCGCGAAAAACAGGGCACTTGCTGCCGTGATAGCTGTTCAATGTCACGCACGTCACTGCCAAAACCGGCCGGGCCGGTGAACGCCAGTTTGCCACGTCCGCATTCAGTCAACACCACAGTCAAGCTGCCCCAGCGCTCGACCCGCACGTCGCTGGCACTAAATGCCGCGCCAAAGCGCGCGCCTCGGGTTAAATACATATCGTCAACCGCGATGCCGTTATCGGTCACGTTGCCGGTGCCGGTTAGCCAAAGCTGCTCGCCAGCATCACCTAATTTCGGGTAGCTGAAAAAATTGACGAGCGCACGCCCGTCCGGCAACGCTTCGATTTTCAGGCCCTCGCCGGAACGCCCGGGCGTATACCAATCACCATTCACACCGCCATCGAGTTTCGGCTGATCCTTCAGCGCAGTGCGCGGCGCAATTTTACTGCTCAGCGGGCTGAGATTTTCTGCACTCGCGAAACGACAGCCGCTGACACCTGAACTTGATCCAGTGGGGCTGGCGGCGCACGCGGAATTAAGTGAAACCACACTTGGCGGCGGAATCGGTACGGAAGTTGGTAGCTGCGGGCGCGACCAGCCCAAAAGTTGATTCCAACTCGCCAGCAGTTCGGGGTCGCTAAAACCACAATGGCTGGGCGTGGTTTCTTGCACCAAGGCCCGGCGCCACTGATTGGCAGGCACTTTGCCTTCAAGAAAACGTAAGTGCTCCGGCACCACCAAACCATCGCCTGAGGTGGTGATGCTCAATAATTTGGCGTTTCCGATTCGCCCGGTTGGCGTGTATTGGCGTGCCAACTCAAACCGAGCGAGCGGGTCAGATTTTAGCCGGCGAATGCTGCTATTGAGTGCGGCGTCGCCAAAATCCAGCGCGCGCGTATCAAAAGGCTGAAGTGGCGCTGTGACGCCAGCAAAGCGAATGCCGCCAAGCTTTTTTGCGTCATAAACTAAATCGGACACTGCGAATGTCGAGTAAAACAATAGCTCAGCCAAAAAGGCGTCCGGAGTTTTCGTCGCTGCCAATAGCCGCGCACGCCGGGTTTGCATGCCGTTTGAT
>JANNYO010000323.1:0-3403 GCA_031410115.1 Rhodanobacteraceae bacterium
CGACGTGGGTTGTGAGGAAGCTTTCAACTTCCCAGGCTTCGTGCCGGCCTATGTGCGGCCGCTATTTTGCAAAGGCATTGGCCCGTTTCGCTGGGTAGCGCTGAGCGGTGACCCAGAGGACATCGCGAAAACCGATGCCAAAGTGAAAGAGCTGATCCCCGACGACCCGCATTTGCACCGCTGGCTGGATATGGCAAAAGAACGCATTGCCTTCCAAGGTTTGCCCGCCCGCATCTGTTGGGTCGGCTTAGGCCAGCGTGATCGCCTAGGCTTGGCCTTCAATGAGATGGTGCGCAACGGCGAGCTCAAAGCGCCGATTGTGATTGGCCGTGATCATTTGGATTCTGGCTCGGTCGCCAGCCCAAATCGCGAAACCGAAGCGATGCAGGATGGCTCGGACGCGGTGTCGGATTGGCCGCTGTTGAACGCGCTGCTCAATACCGCTGGCGGCGCCACCTGGGTCAGCCTGCACCACGGCGGCGGCGTTGGCATGGGCTACAGCCAGCATTCGGGCGTGGTGATTGTGGCCGACGGCACCGATGCTGCGGCAAAAAGATTAAAGCGCGTGCTGTGGAATGACCCGGGTACCGGGGTGATGCGCCATGCCGATGCCGGGTATGCATCGGCGATTGCGTGCGCGGAAGAGATGGGATTGCAAAGGCCGTTGAAATGAGGCGCCCACAAAGTACAGGTTCCATGTTGTGCGCGTTTTATGACATTCTTTAATGCTTCACTCAGCTACACACACCAATGACCACACCTAGCCTACGTAACGAGCTCAAAACCATTGTTATCAGCGCACTGTTGGCACTGTTTCTATTGCCAGGGCTGACCTATCTGTTCACGCATCACGCTCAAACTGTTACCGACAAAGAGTATTTGAGCGAAATTAACAATGGAATCAGCAATGATTCGAGCTTGTCGGCGGCAGAAAAAACCAGCGAAAAGGCTTTTTTTGCCGCAAATTTGGCGTCTACCGCTTGCGGCAGCGCCGATCCTGATCTGAGTCAATACAAAGCCAATGTCTGCGCACCCTACTCAGACCTATGGCAGTTCATGCTGGTTGAAAAAATTTCGCTCTGGACGCTAATCCTGAGCTTTTTACTGCTGTTGGTGATGGCGGGCTTAGGCGCGCTAGCGTTTGCGAATCGCACTGCGCAATATGTCAGCTTCGTCGTCGGCTGGCGCACTTTAATTGTTGCCAGCGCGCTGATGATTGTGGTGCAAGGCGGGTTTGCCACATGGTTGTCGTATTGGCTAACCGCTTGGTATGCCCACGTTTACGTCGTCAAGCTCATTTTGATTGTCGCGATCGCCGCTGCCATGGCGATTTTTGCCGCGCTTGTGGCGATTTTTAAGCGCAGCACCAGCGACAATTTCGTGCAGGGCGAGCTGATTACGGTCGAGCAAGCGCCGGCACTGTGGGCGCGCATCCGCGAATTTGCCGCCAAGCTAGGCACGCCAGCACCGAGCCAAATTGTCGCGGGCATTGACACGAATTTTTTTGTGACCGAAACGCCGCTAACGATTAGTGCGGGCGGTGACGCTGATGCGACAGCTGCAAAAAAAACCAGTGGGCGCGCGCTGTTTGTCAGCATTCCACTGCTGCGTATCTTGGATCAAAATGAAGCTGAAGCGGTTCTAGCGCATGAATTGGGACACTACGTTGGCGGTGACACCGCCAACAGCGCCGCACTCGGCCCCAAAATAAATCAGTACGACCATTACATGCAGCAAATGCACGACAGCGGCGTGACGCTACCGGCGTTTTGGCTGCTGCGTTTGTATCGCGTGATCTTTGAATTTGCGCTACAAAAATCCACGCGCGAACGCGAATTTATTGCCGACAGCACCGCCGCCAGATTGACCTCGCCGCAGGGCATTGTGCACTCGCTAGTGAAAATATCCGCCTACGCTAGCTACCGGGCGGAAGTAGAAAACAAGCTGTTTGAGCAAAACGAACAACATACCGGTGCACTTGACGTTGGTCATCGTGTCGCGAATGGTTTGGCGGCATTTAGCCAATCCGCCGCGTTTACTCAGGCGATGCAAGAATCCAATGTGCCGCATCCGTTTGACTCGCATCCACCATTACTTGAGCGCATGCGCAATGTCGGCTACGCATTGGATGCGGCACATTTTCCGGCGGTAGCTGCAAACGTGCCAATAGCGAGTTGGGCCGACGCAATTGAAGGTGGCCGCGCGATTGAGGCTCGGCTGTGGCATGCTTTTGAAGCGCGATTTGCCAAAGCACACGAAGAAACGCTGGCGTATCGCTATGAACCTAGCACCGAAATTGAGCGTGAATTGGTGCTGCGCTATTTTCCGCCGGTGGCTTTTGCCCTGAAAAAAAACCAGATGTTCGAAGTCAACTATGCCGGCCTGAAGTTGCCCACAGCGGCAGAAACGCTAAGCTGGGACAGCGTAAAAAACCTGATTTATGACGACGCCACGCTGGGCTCTGATGTGTTGAAAATCGAGCATCCGGAAAAAGGTTGGCTAGGGCAAAAGACCACGAAAGTAACGCTTTCAATTGCACGTAAAGAGCGGGATCAAGTAAAAGAAACCATGGCTAAGTATTGGCAGCGCCACCAAATCATGCGCGCCAAGGGCTAAATTGCGGCGAAATCTAAACGTAATTCGGTGTAGTTGCTTACGGGCGCTTGACAGCGCCCAATCGCCCGATAATATGCGCGGTTCTACTCAGCGCGGTGATCTTCGCTGATCGCGTGCCCAGATGGCGGAATTGGTAGACGCACTAGTTTCAGGTACTAGCGGGGCAACTCGTGGAGGTTCGAGTCCTCTTTTGGGCACCAAACAGATGTTCAAGCAAGTCCAGTGAAGTTCACGAACCCGCATAAAAGCGGGTTTTTTTATGGGTTTAGTGTCCAAAGACGTACAAGCTAGGTTGATGGTATCCGGGCAAAGATGCGGGTACATTCGTTGGTACCAAGGCAATCTTGCCGATACCAACAAAGCAGGTACCAACAATGGCGAAAGTTACGCACAAATTGACGCCCGCCACCATCAAGGCAAAAGCCAAGCCCGGCGCAAAGCCTTTTAAGTTAGCGGACGGCCAAGGGCTGTACCTGTTGGTAAAGCCGAACGGCGCTTGTTATTGGCGTATGGCGTACAGGTTTGCTGGCCTGCAAAAGCTGTTTTCGTGCGGCGTACATCCAGAACTGACCCTAGCCGATGCGCGTCGTGCCGCTGAAATTGCGCGCGCTTCGCTGGCAAACGACATTGATCCGAACGCCACCCGCAAACAAGCCAAAGCCGCCGAAATACGCGAAACCGTGCAAAGCGCGCGCACCTTTCAACTGGTGGCGGAAGAATGGCTAGCGAAACAAGCCAGTAAGCGCAGCGACACCACGATGCAAAAGGCGCGTTGGATGTTGACCGC
>JANNYO010000324.1:0-4130 GCA_031410115.1 Rhodanobacteraceae bacterium
CCCGACTTCCAACGCTGAGCCAACCGCACCGGTGCTCATTGCCAAAGGGCGGGCATCCAGCATGGCTTCTAACCAGGCGTCATCAACGTCCGCATCATCGACGTCCCCGCCTTCAACATCTGGGACGGGCGCGGCTGCGACAGTAATGATTAGCGTGGGCTCGACCGGATTCATCGTGCAATTAATTTAATAGCTTGGCTAACGCCGCCAATGCCCGTTTCACCGCCATCCGCGCGGCATCTGGCGTCGCGCGTTCGGTGGCTTCAGCGATTTCTTGGAACGATAAGCCAAACTCAAAGCGCAGCAACACCAGCTCGCGCTCATCGGCGGATAATTTGCTCAGCGCCTGCTCGTATTCAACCAGAGTTTCCAATCCAGTAGATTCTGCAATCATCGGGCGCCACTGCACATCGTCAATATCGTCACTGCGCCCACCACCGCGCACCACCGAGCGCCTAATCTCGTCGCGAATGGCGTTGACCAGCGCATTGCGCAAATAGGCGAGAAATGCGCCTTCATGGCGTGGCTGAAAGCTGTCAATTTGATCCAGCACGCGCAGCAAGGTGATTTGCGTCAAGTCACTGGTGTCGACCAAATCCCGATGCTGGCGCGGCATTTGCCCCGCCGCCCAGCGGCGCAATATCGGCATGTAGAGCGCGCAAAGCCGATCTTTCGCGCTGCCATCACCGCTGCGCACAAGATTCAATAGGGTTGCGGTGGATTCGGATTTGGTTACCGCGACTGGCGCGACTTGAGAAGGTGTTGGCGTCATATATTAGGAGTCTCGCCGGAAGGCGGCACGGAAAAAAGTCATGCGTGGCGCTATTTTGTCAGCTCAAGGGTTTGAGGATAATCCAATCGCCGCGCCATCAGGTTGAAGTTTTACCAATTCCTAGCCGGGTTTCGTTTGAATTGTTCGCTTTACCGCCGCCGCCACGTTTGAACATCAGTAGACGAATTTTCGTCGAAATTGCGAGGACGCCGCCATAAGCAACATGATCACCACAGAAATCGACCACGATGCACGTTTAGACGCGGTGTTAGGGCAGCGCAAAGCGGGGTATTTTACACATTCGCCAGCACCAGAATTTCAGATTGACTGCGGACAAGCCAGCCACACGGGCTTGAAACGTGCAAATAACCAAGACAGCTTTTGTACGGCACCCAATTTGGGGCTATGGCTAATCGCCGATGGCATGGGTGGGCATGCCCACGGGGAACTGGCAAGCGCCATGGCGCGCGACCGCATCCTCGGCGAAATCTTTGATGGTCGCTCACTAGAGCATGCCATTGCCGTGGCAAACCGCGACATTACGCATTTTGCCGAACTGCAAAACCAGGCGGTGCAACAGGGCGCAATAGTACCTGGCAGTGTGCAAAACGATGCGCGTTCAATGGGCACAACGGTCGTGGCACTGCGCATTTCCGGCGCCGACTTTGAACTCGCCTGGGTGGGTGATAGCCGCTGCTATGTACATCTTGACCACGAACTCAAGCAGCTGTCCCTTGACCATTCCTTCGTCCAAGAGCTAGTCAGTGGCGGAATTTTGAGCCCAGAGCAAGCGAAAACCAGCCGCTATCGCCACGTCGTGACCCAAGCGCTTGGTGTCACCCACGCCGCAGAACTGAAAATCGACACCCTGCGCGGCACCCTGCGCTCTGGCATGCAATTTTTGCTGTGCAGCGATGGTTTAACGGAGGAAGTTAGTGATGCGGATATTAGGCGGATTTTGCAGAGTAATTGGGTCGCGCAAGCAGCGGCCGATCAGATGATTGCGGCAGCGCTTGCACAGGGTGGCTCAGATAATGTGACGGTGATTGTTTTGCGGGTTGGATAGCGCACCGACATCGATTGCCGTGGCGTTTGAGGGCATCCAAACGCCACGCCTGGATCGATTCGTTGATCTTGCTAAGGCGAGCCCCAAATTTTGACAAACTCAGCCGTAAACGGCAGCGCATCAATCGCGCCATGCACTAACACCACTAACAAAAGACTGCGGCTACGCATCCACAGCACGCCCAGCGCAATCGACAATGGCGATAAGGTGGCTATGGTAAACGCGGCAACCTGCCAAAGATTTGTCGAATAACCATCGGTGTCGGGTGTGCCGCGCAAATACAGCCCCGGCACATGGCACAGTGCAAAAATGACCGAGGTCACCACAATCGCGGTCAGCGGCGATTGCAGCCATGCCGTTAAGCGCGTTTGCAGCAGCGCGCGAAATAAAAACTCCTCGCACAGTCCGGCTTCAATCGACACCCAGGCCCAAGCACCGAAAAACCAACACACCGCCGCCCATGGCGCTAGTTGCAGCGCGGATATCTGTTTCAGCGCAGGACTGACCAGCGCAAGCAAGCCAATCAGCAGCGCGCTCAAGCTGAGCAAAGTCAGGTAAAAACCTTTTTGCTTAAAGCCCGCCGTCCATTGCGAACGCAGCTCGCCGCCTAACGCCAGAATCAGTCCTGCCGGCAACACCACATGCACCACAAGTTTGATCGAAGTAACCCATATTTCCTGCATTTTTCCGGGCGGAAAGATCGACTTCAGCGGGCCAAAAGCCACGCCTAAAAACAAAATCGCATAAAGCAAGAGAAAACCCAATAAAGCCAACGACTCACGCTTTGGCCGGGTAATGACAACTTCTGGCGCAAGCATGTTGCGCGTGAGCAACCAAATAATGCTGGACAAAATCACCCCAAAAATCACGAACGAGATGATCGGAAACGTCCAATCCGCACCGCGTTTCGCCAAGTACAAGGTGGATGCGCTCCATAGCGCCAAATAGCCAAGCAGCGCCGGGCGCGCTCGTTGAGTATTGAGAATCATTGCGTCCATAAGCTTGAACTCCTGTTGATGGCGGGTGGGTATCAAACTTAAACGTGGCGTTGGGTCAAAACCGAACAACTTTGCTGTCGACTGCCTTGGCAAAACATTTCGGCACTAACTTTTTGGATCGATTGCGAAAAGCATGCAAGTCACCCTGCCAGATAGATTGGTACCGTTTACGGTTTGGGCAAATCAATACAGCAGTCAAAATAAAAGTTCGGTTTTGCCCCCACGCCCCGTTTAAGGAATAACAACCCCACAAACGGAACCCGTCCATGAAGACCTTAGCACTACTTTTGCCCGCTCTTTTCGCGTTTTCCCCTGTATACGCGCTGACGTTTTGCGTCAATGACATCGCGACCTTGGATGCCGCACTGACGTTAAGCACCGCTTTCACCGCCGAGCCCATCACCATCAAAATCGTACAGGGCACGTATTCGTTGAACGCCAATTGGGACTATCAATTTGCCGCACCCACGGTGCTGGAGGGTGGCTACACTGCGCAATGTGCATCACGTCAAGTGAATCCATCAAATACGGTGATCGACGGTCAATCGCATGAGATTTTCCTGCGCCAAAGAGGCGCTACGCCGCAAGCGATGCTGAATGTGGATAGCATCACCTTTAAAAATTCGACTGACGTCATATTAGTCGCCGGCGGTTCAACCGATGGCAGCCTCTCTGTTACCAACGTGCGCTTCACCCAACTGCAAGGGATAGCCAATAATGCTGCCGTAAATTTTGGGGCAACAGGTGGCTTACTCAACATAGAAAATGTTCAGATCGATAAATCAACCTCTTTCGACAGTAATTTTAACTGCGTAGCTTACGTGAGTGTCTACGAGGGAGCCCCGGTTTTAATGAACCACCTGAGCGCAGACATTCGCGGCGGACGCGATTTTTGTGTGCAAACGGGTCAATTTGGCGATAGCGATCCCTCGCTCGTTTATATTTCCAACAGCATTTTCTGGTCTTCGGATGACACGATTTCAAAATTTTCTTTTCTGAATACCGACTCCAGTTCGATCTCTATCGTAAACAGCATTCACCGGCCAATTGCACCGACGAGTAATGTAACGCTGCAAAACTCGATCAACGCCGCCCCCGCTTGGCTGGATCCCGCTAACGGCAATTATCGTTTGGCCAATAGTTCACCGGCCATCAACAGCGGCGAAAGTGTGGTTCTTGGCGGCGAACCCGCCACCGAGTGACCTTGTCCAAAATTTCGTATCCGTTAAGTTATGAAATTGGTGTCGCTAGTATTTTGTCGTTTGGTTTTTTATTTCAAAAAAGATTGGTAGTG
>JANNYO010000325.1:0-4022 GCA_031410115.1 Rhodanobacteraceae bacterium
ACGCGCGAGTGAATCCGCCATCGGCAAGTACAGCTCAAACGTGCTGCCTTGACCCAAAACGCTGCGAGCGCTGACCCAACCTTGATGCTGATGCGCCATGCCATGCACGGACGCCAGCCCCAAACCGGTGCCCTGCCCCACATCTTTGGTGGTGAAAAATGGCTCGAACAGGTGCGCCATCACGTGTGCGGTCATGCCGGTACCGGTGTCGGTTACGCCGATACGGGCAAAATTCCCGGGCTTTGCCTCCGGGCGCGCACGCAGGTCCTCGGCTTCCAAGGCAATCGCAGAAATGCTGATTTCCAGCACCCCGCCGGCCACCATCGCATCGCGCGCATTCAGCGCTAGATTGATGATTGCCTGATCCACCAGAGCCGCATCTGCCATCACGTAAAGCGGAGTTACGGGCAATGCCAGGCGCAGCGTAATCTGCTCACCCAACAGCCGCTGCAGCATCGCTGCCAATTTTTGTGTCGATGCACGCAAATCAAAAGCACGTGTCTGCACCGTTTGGCGGCGCGCAAAAAGCAGCAGCTGCGCGGTAATTTTCGCTGCGTGATCGGTCATACGACCCAGCTCTGCGACGGTCTCACGCGCATCGACCGACAGCGCTGGATCGCAATTGAGCAGATCTAAGCTCATCATCATCGCGGTCAAATTATTATTGAAATCATGCGCGATGCCACCCGCGAGTTGCCCGATCGTCTGCATTTTTTGCGACTGCTGAAGCTGCGTTTGCAGCGCCTTGGTTTCCGTGATGTCCTCACGCGTGCCAATCATGCGCAGTGGCGCACCCGTGGCGTCCCGGTGCAACACCATACCGCGCATACATACCCAAATCCAACTGCCGTCCCGGTGCGCATAGCGAAACTCGACATCGCACATCGGCGTTTGCCCCAGCATTGTCGCGTCCAAAGCAGACTGCACGAGCGCGGCATCTTCTGGGTGCACTTTCTCTTGCCAGGCGAGAATACTGGCGTCAAAACTATCGTGCGCACCATAGCCCAGCATCTGCTGCCAGCGTGCCGAGGTGAATTCGCTTTTCGTGGTGAAATTGCGATCCCAAACCGCCGCACGCGCACCTTCCAAGGCAAATTTCCAGCGCTGCTCGCTTTCGCCAAGCGCCGCCGCCGCGCGCGCCGAATCCAAGCGCAAGCGGATAAGTTCAAACATACTTTCATAGGTACGGTTTGACGTCAGCGCAACAAAAAGCACGCCAACGATAAAAAACAGTGCCAGCGCCAAGCCATTGCCGCCGCCAAAAAATAGCAGCTTTGCCAGCGCTGGCACCGGCGTGACTACCAAGAATGTCAGCGCTGAGGTTTTATCCGCCGACAGCGCGGTAATTGAGCCCGCACACAGCCCGCCAATTGCCAAAATAGTGAACGCCAATCGCACTGGGTCTAAAGTATCAGCGACCAAATAACCGCCTAAACCCCAAACCACCGCCGACGCTAGCACACTGATGCGAAAGCGCCGAAGCCAAAGGTAGGGATCGAACTGCCCCAAGGTAAAGCGCGGCGAGCTTAAATGCCCGCGCCGCAGGAAGCCGCGATACACCGCATAGCGAAATCCAGCCGCGAGCACAACCAGTGCCATCCACCCAGCAAGCTCCCGTCGGCGCCAAGGGTTCGCGGCGACGACGCTGGAAATCTGTAGCCAGTGCACCGAAAAAAAGATCACGCCAACCGCAACGTTGGCTAGCAAAACCCTCGGCAAGCCGCGAAATAACATGCGCACTTGCTCAGCGGCAAAGGCCTCAGACGCGGACAGCCTGGGCACTTTCATGAAGGTGTTTGACACAGCGTGTGATCTCAAGCCGGGGTGGACGTGAGCTTAAAGTGACTTGCCTGACTTCAGTTGCGTGTGATTCGTGAACTTTCGCCAGCAAGCGGCGAAATTTTCGTTGTTCGCGACGACGCCAGTTGTCGAACGGCAATTAAAGTCTCGCCGCAAACGCGAAACGGCAAAACTGCAAATGCAAGAAGTCAGCGCGTTGGGGATCACGATTTGCGTTGCGGAAAACTGCACCGAGCGCTGAATTTGGACGTGCGGGTTGCGGTGCCGACCACGCTGTTCAAGCGATTGCGTTCGCGAATGAGGAAGACAAAGTTTCCGGCCGTTTTTGGGTAGGCAGATTTAAATGTCAGGCTTTGCTCAGCGAGAAAGCGGTTTTAGCGGCGATGGCGTATGTCGATCTGAATCCGGTGCGCGCCAAAATTGCGAGCAATATCAGCACGCCGCGCTACACCAGCGTTAAGGTGCGCAATCGGCAACTGCGTACGCATCCAGAGCGGGCCAATCAGCCGCTGATGCCATTGATTGGCGTGCGATCTTTTAATTTACCCACCATTTCAGAGGCAGACTATATTGAGCTAGTCGATTTCACCGGGCGTGATTGGCACGCGGGCAAGCGCGGCAGAATTGCGGCGACGGAACCAAAGGCATTGACGAAACTGGGCCTAGCTAAAAATCACTGGGCGACACGGGTGAAAGGTATTGGCTCGGGCTATTGGCGCGTGGTGGGCGAAGTGGAAGAGTTGATCGACAAGGCTAAAGAAATCGGCCAGCGCACGCTGTTTGGCATTGGCTTTGCGCGGATTTTGAACAAGATTTAATCGACATTGAGTCATTTTTTTGCCGCGCTCGCGGCTGGGCGTGTTCGCTTTTGGCTTTTTTGGCTTGGATTTTCGGGCGGATTTAATTGGGAAATAAGAGAATGCCAGGGGTTTTAGGGCTGCTGGCATTTTAAGGTTGAGGCTCGGCTGTCCGGTTTCCGGGCACGGGTGCTCAAAGCTTTTGCGGAGGTATTTGTCGAAGCCGCACAACCAAGATCGGCGCACGCAGCGGTTAACGCAGTGAAACGTTCCGGCTTGGGTTGGATCAACGAGTTGGCTGCGGGCTTGAGTCATGGGCGCAGTGTGGGCGCGCGGGCGTTGCGGGAAAATCAAATTGGGCGCAATCTTGGCGCAGATTTATCTGAGGGGTGGGTGTCAGGCCGTTTCGGGCGGGTGTCTTTATAAAAAACCAAAGATTCTTATATTTGACGAGGCGACCTCGCACTTGGACTTGATGACTGAGAAATTCATCAATAATAGCATTAAGAAATTGAATGTCACTCGCATAATTGTAGCACACCGACCAGAATCAATACTTTCTGTGGATCATATCTTTTCGCTGGAATTAGACTGCTTGCGAGAGGTTGACCGAAATGATTTTATGCAGGCGTTAGAGAAGCATAAAATTGAACAGGTCAATTAAGAAGTTACGGAAAACTCATTTATTTTAGTCGGGACTGTTATGAATATCTTAAATTGTAGCAATGTCTGTTACGGATCTAATAATTCTTCATTTGTTATAAAAAAAGTGTCACTCGCCCTAAACGAGGGAGAGACTCTGGGATTTCTCGGTAAAAATGGTGCCGGCAAAACCACGGTAATGCGAATTATTTTAAATGTACTTCCCCCGAGCAGCGGCCAAGTCGATTTTTTCGGAGGGCCTTTGCGACGTGATACATTTTCATCGGTTGGTGTTTTTATTGAACGCGGTACTATTTATCCGCACCTTTCGGTAAAAGAAAACCTATTAATTCATTGTGGATTGCGCGGTCTATCGGGTAATTGCGCACTTGATGTGATGCGTGAGGTAAATATTGATTTTGGCTCAAAAGTAGTCAGGACTGTCTCGGCTGGAATGCGACAGAAGTTGGGACTCGCTATCGCACTTTTAGGAAGGCCTAGGCTCCTAATTCTAGATGAGCCACTAACAGGCCTGGATCCAGCGGTGATTGACGAAAGTTTAGCTCTGCTTAGAAAATTCGCCGCTAATGGCGGTGCCATTCTGTTTAGTTCTCATCAATTGTCAGATGTTCAGCGCATAGCCTCCAGTATTTGCGTGATCGATATGGGGGCGATTACTTACTCATCAAGCATGCGTGAACTTGCTAACAACTCGGCGCTTGTCATGCGCTGCTCCGATCCGATTCGCGCTATTGAAGTTTTGCGTTTGGCTGGATTCGATGC
>JANNYO010000326.1:0-5824 GCA_031410115.1 Rhodanobacteraceae bacterium
GCAGAAATTTTGGCCGACTACAAAACCATCCTGACCGAGGTTGACAGCAAGCTTGGGCCGTATTTTGACACCAAGCCAAAGGCAGCCATTGAGGTACGCCGGGTACCGGCATTCGCTGAAAAAACAGCGCCGGGCGCTTACTACGACAGCGCCTCACTCGATGGCAGCCGCCCAGGCGTTTTTTACGCCAACCTGCGCGACACCGCAGAAACACCGCGCTTTGGCATGCGCACTTTGGCTTACCACGAAGGAATTCCTGGGCACCATTTTCAAATTTCACTCGCCGGCGAGCTGAAAGGCGTCCCTACTTTTCGCCGCATTTTGCCCTTCACCGCTTTCGCCGAAGGCTGGGCGCTGTATTCCGAGCGCTTGGCTTGGGAAATTGGCTTAGAGCAAGCGCCACTCGACAATCTTGGCCGCCTGCAGGCAGAAATGATGCGCGCGGTGCGCTTGGTGGTGGACACCGGATTGCATCGAAAACGCTGGAGCCGCGAACAAGCTATCAGCTATATGCGCGAAAAAACCGGCATGGCTGAAGGCGAAGTCACCAGCGAAATCGAGCGCTATTTGGTCAACCCAGGCCAAGCTTTAGCATACAAAGTTGGCATGCTAAAAATTCTGGAGCTGCGTGAAAAAGCGAAGCGTGAACTGGGGCCAAAGTTTGACATTCGTAAGTTTCATAACGAAGTGTTGATGCACGGTTCACTGCCTCTGACCATTTTAGAACAGGTGATCGATCGCTACATCGCCAACGCTAAAATAAGTGCATAAGCCGACTCGCTAAATCGATGTTCAGAAATGTCAGCCCTGCCCTTTGAGCTTGCGCGGCAATTGCACTAGACTCCATACCGCATGCCCGAATGGCGAAACTGGTAGACGCAGCGGACTTAAAATCCGCCGGTTGGCTAAAACCACCATGCCGGTTCGATTCCGGCTTCGGGCACCAAATACTGATTCAATAGCATCCTTCGGATACAGCTTTGCATACAGCGCAGCATCGTCCCAAGACTCAGGCGCGATATCGGCTTAACAAACCGGCGTAAGCATCCACTCGGCGATCACGCAAAAACGGCCAAATGCGCCGGACGTGCTCGGAACGCGCCAGATCAATCTCGGCCAGTAAAATTTCTGGTGACTCGGTATTCGCCTCTGCCAAAATTTCACCTTGCGGCCCCAAAATCATTGACGAGCCCCAAAATTGGATGCCGGTCGCACCGCCCTGCGCCGTTGCCGGCGGGGCCTCAAAACCGGTGCGGTTGCAGCTTAAAACGGGTAAGCCATTTGCCACCGCATGGCCACGATGGCTCAAAATCCAGGCCATTCGCTGCCGCGTTTTTTCGTCATCTGAATCACTTGGGTCCCAGCCGATCGCGGTTGGATACAGCAGGATTTCCGCACCACTGAGCGCCATCAGCCGTGCGGCCTCTGGATACCATTGATCCCAACAAATCAGCACGCCTAATTTGCCGACGCTGGTTTGGATCGGTTGAAAACCATCGCGCTGCAGCTCTGCATCGCCGGGGGTGAAATAAAACTTCTCCATAAAGCCCGGGTCGTCGGGAATATGCATTTTGCGATAGCGCCCGACAATGCTGCCATCGCACTCAAACACCACGCTAGTGTTGTGATACAGCCCAGCAGCGCGGCGCTCAAACAATGAACTGACCAACACGATACCCGCCGCGCGCGCCAGGGCGCCTAAGCGTTCGGTGCTCGGGCCCGGGATGGGCTCGGCTCGGTCAAACTCTGCCACTGACTGATGCTGACAAAAATACGGTCCGTTGTGCAGTTCTTGCAGCAGCACCAGCTTGGCACCAGATTCGCAAGCTGCGCGCACTGAATTCTCGATCTGCGCCAAATTGGCGTCTACCGATCCTCGGTCGATATCTTGAATCAGCGCAACTTTGAGGCGCGATTGTTGCGATGCTGTGTGGGCTGAAACGGTCATTTATCGGTATTCGTACGGGAAAGATGCGGCATTCTAAACGCAGCCAACTAGGCAATCCCAAAAACCTGTTCAATTTGATATTTACCAGGCGCTTTTCCACTGATCCATGCCGCCGCGTCCAGTGCACCGAGCGCAAACACGGCGCGATCACACGCGCGGTGGATCAAGGTTAATTCTTCTGCCACGCAGGCAAACTGCACCTGATGCTCGCCAACGACAGCGCCCAGGCGCAGTGCGGCGTGCTGAACTGCCGTCGCGCCTCCTGCACGTAAAGCTGCGTCCAAGCTGACCGCTGTGCCGCTGGGTGCATCGCGTTTATTGCGGTGATGGATGTCTAGCACGCCAATATCAACATCGTTGCCCAACAGCTTCGCCGCAATTTCGGACAAGTGTTTAAGTACCGCGACGCCACGACTGAAGTTGTGCGCGTGTAGCACGGCATGGGTTTGCGCCAGTGTTGCCAACATCGCCAGGGCAGGGGCGTCAAAACCCGTCACGCCACATACTAGCGCGGCATTCGATTGGTGCACGACCTCAATCGTCTGCGCCAGCGCGTTGGGCGTGGACACATCGATGATGACGTCGACCGGTAGTTCCAGCTTGGCGGAGTAATTTATCGGCGCGTTAGCACACGCCTGTGCGAGCACGGCGGCGTTCGGCGACACGATCAAGGCCACAAGAGCAAAGCGCGGGTCAGTGACGGCATGGCTAGTGATCAGCTGGCCCAATCGACCGCTTGCACCGATGATTGCTAGACGTATCAAAGCGTTCGCTCAGAATTAGTTTGAAGCCACAACAAGTTCATAGTCGCTTTTGCCTTCGGCTCTCCATTGAGGCTGAAGTTTGCCACTTTTATTTTTGTGTAAGTATTTTTACGCAAGTAAGAACATCACGTGTTTAATCAGCGAAAAACTCCAGCGAGCCGATTCAATTTTCGCTAGCCTTCGCCGCATCGGAAGCCTTGAGGTACACCCATGCAGCTGCGCCATCTGTATTTAAATGATCCACAGGCACCGGAAACCTTTGCGCAGGGCGCAACGGAACCGTCGGGCGCTGGGCAGGGCAGTCCTTTTATCGGCGCATTTGGCACTTTGCCGGACGCGTTTTTACCTACCGATGGCACAGCTGCGGTGCTGCGCTTTTTCTTTGAAGCCTGGCAGCGACGTTTGCCGGACCCGGTGCCAGTTTCATGGATTTGTGGGCCCTCGGGTACCGGTAAAACCTCCTTGCTCAGTGCTTTGGCGCACGGTTTGGAGGGTTTAAACTGGCCGCCAAATTTTGCTGCGCTCAACGCCCAGTTTCATGCGCTGCGGGAATCGCCGCCGCATTTGCTGATGCTATCGGCGCAGCAGGCAAAGGCGCGCTTTGGTGTTGAACCACTGGCAACAGCCTTGTTGCGCGCGTTCAATGGCGAACAGGGCTATGCCGTTAGCTCCATTGAGATCGCGGCACTTGAGCACTATTTAGACGAGCGCCAGGCGCTGGAAACTTTTGCCCACACATTTCATGCGCGTACTGCCACCGATTGGCAAGTCGCACGTGAGGGTGCCAATGTGCTGCGTGAGGATTTAATTAAAGCCTTAAGTGCTGCACTGAATGAACCTGTGGAACGCGCCGAAAAAGACTATGAAGCAGCAATTGCCAAGCCGCACGACCCGGCGAACTATTTGCTGAATCAGCTGATGCGCCAAGCCGAGCGCGAAGGTGCGCAGCAGCGCGTGCTGATATTGATTGATGATGTGGACCAGCTGTTTAATGGTGATCAAACGCTGATGCGCGATGCGTTAGCGCTGCTCAGCCGCTTTGCCTGCGATAGCCACGGCCGCGTTGCCTGCGCGGTTTCGGCGCGCTTAGGCTTAAGTGCGGTGTTAAGCGATTGGGCCGATTGGGTGCCCGCCGGTGTGCACAGCGTGGCGCTTGGGCCGAAAGATGCGTTGGCGCTTTTGTATGCGCGCTGGCTGCACCCCAATGCAATGGCAGCCGTCAGTTTGGCAGCTCTTGCGCCCGAGGCGACACATCCATTTTCGTCCAGTGTATTGGACTGGCTAGCGCGCATTTTGGCGGCACAGCCGGACATACACGTGCTAACGCTGCTGGCTGAAGTGTTAAAAGCCAATGCGTTGCGCTCTGCGGTTGATTTACTCGGCCCAGCGGCGCTCATTGGCCCACTTTATAGCCAGTTGCCCAGCGCCACTGCACGTTTGTTGCAAGATGCGCTGGTGGATTTGGCACCGGCGCAGGCGGAGCTATTGGCGGCATTGGCACTGGCACCATTGGGCGGACTTGCGACCTTGAGTGAAGCGGAATTGGCGCAATTGGCGCAGCCGCGTTTGGGTGAAACCGTGATTCCGTCCGGCGCGCTCAGTGCGTTGGAAAAAGCCGGCTGGTTGCGTCGCTTGGAAGGCGGCGTGGCGTTGAGTTTGCCCGAGTCGCAAGTGCGCCAATCAGTGGGTGAACAGCTGAGTTTGAGTTTGCGCGAACGCATGCGGCTGCTCGCTGATTTATTGTTTGAACGGGTGTTGCAATCGCGCCAGACTTTGGACTACCGCAATGGCAGGCCGTATGCCTATAACCGCCTATGTGATAGCCACGCACATGGCAGTGCCAGCCACGAATTGGCGCTGATGTTGCTTACGCCGTTAGCGCCGGAATATGCCGACTTCGATGAATTCCATGCGGTGTTGCGCAGCGCTGAGGGCGGCGGTCAAGCGCTCCTGAAATTGGGCGCAGTGCCGGGTTTAAGCGAGCGACTCGCGGGGCTCGCACGGGCGCGGCATTTGCGCAGTCAAGGCGGCGCCTACGTTGATAAAGCTTTGGAAACCGAGCTGCTGAATGATTTGGCACATGCATTTGAAAATGCGGAAGTGTTTGTTGCGGGTCGGCGCCTGACGATGACCGCAATTGAACCTGCGGCGGTGGTGGACAGCGCGATGAAAGCCTTGATTGAGTCGGTGCACACGCATGTCGAAGAAGTTGCGCACCACCAAAGCGAAGCGCTGGCGATGATTCGCGTTGTACTTGGCGGACGCGAGCTTCCTGCGGGCGAAAACATCGCTGCACTGCAGCGCATTGACGCCTATTTTGAGCTGCACATTGCACAAATGATCAGCATGGGCGATTTGGTGCAGCGCTTTCGCCAGCGTCCGTTTGGCTGGCCGGAGCTTGAAATCGTGCTGCTCGCAGCGCGTTTGGTCAGTGCTGGCAAATTATCTGTGCGCCTGGACGGGCACAGCGCGCGTCCGGCGGAATCAGCAGAGGCGTTTACCAACGCAGCACTTTGGCCGCGCGTCGGATTGGTGCGTGCGCCCTTGGGTGTCACCGACGATATGTTGGGTGCTGCCCAGCTGGGCAATGTGCTGTTTGCGCGCAGCTTTAGTCTGGAAAACGCGAGCGGTTTGGCGAACACATTGCGCGCCGAACTTGACGCTTGGCGCAATGAACTAACGGCGATGGCAAGCCCGAACGCGTTCGCCGGATCGCACGACGCGCGGGAGGCCTTGAGTGAACTCAAACAGCTGACGTTGCTGCGTGAGGGCGATGAATTTTTACGCAGCTTTTGTATGCAGGGTGATGTGCTGACCGATATTGGCGCTGATCTTGCCGAGCTGCGCAGTGCGCGTGCGCAGTTGGGCCCGGCATATGATTTGATGCGCAAAACTCTGGTTGAAATTCAGCCCAATGTCTCGGCGCTGCGCCGCGATCAAGCGGCTTCCAATGCGATTGACCGCTTGCAAGCGCTGCAATCGGCGCAGGGCCAGCTGGAGAATGGTGACGAAATTAAGCATCTGTGCGAGCTAATCGGTGCGCGCAATTTTTCCTTGATTGCGGATGGTCGCGATCTAGCGATAGCCCGCATTGAGCTGGCCCAGTTCGAAG
>JANNYO010000327.1:0-9533 GCA_031410115.1 Rhodanobacteraceae bacterium
AATCATCCTGCGGCTTGCGCGGCTTTTTTTTGCCGCCCAGAAAGTCATTTTGACGACATGACAATTGGCACTAACGTTGCATAGCCATTGCCAACAAGCTTTCATCTGTCCGCCAGAAGGCAAAACCGCCGCACTTACGGCATTATCGTAGGCCTCGCGGTCGACCCGTTATTTCCCAATCTTGCTTAGCCTCAAGCAGAGCAAAAACACAAAACCTCAATGAGTTAAGCCCATGTCAGTACCAAGTCTCGCCGGAAGGCGACACGACAAAACCAGTACGCTTGCACCGTTGGAACAAGCTCGCTTTAATATGGTTGAACAGCAAATCCGCACGTGGGACGTTTTAGACTATCGCGTATTGGATGTTTTGCACGCGATTGCGCGCGAAGAATTCGTGCGCCCCGAGCACCGCGCGATGGCTTACGCAGATGTCGCACTGCCAGTACCTGGCGGCAGCGGCGAAAAACTGTTCAAACCTGTGATCGATGGTCGAATCTTGCAATCGATCGCGCTGACCGGCGATGAGGAAGTGCTCGAAATTGGCACCGGCAGCGGCTACACCACCGCGTGTTTGGCAAAGTTAGCACGCCGTGTCAGCAGTATAGATTTGCGCGCCCAATTCGCTGAATCCGCAGCTTTACGCTTAAAAATGCAGAATATTTTCAACGCCAGCGTGGAATGCTGCGACGCTTTCAGCGGCTACAAGCCAAAAAATAAGTTCGACGTGATCATCCTCGGTGGGGCTGTAGCGTCGGTGCCTGCGGTGCTCTGGAATTGGCTCAATGCGAACGGACGCATTTTTGCGGTGCGCGGCTTAAGCCCAGTGATGGAAGCAGTCGTACTTAGCGGCACGGAAAAATTACCCGTCAGCAATTCGCTGTTTGAAACGGATTTGCCTTACTTAGACGGCGCAAAGCCGGCACCTCGCCCATTCGTGCTTTAGCATTTAATTGATATCCACCAGATTTTGATAGGACTGATTATGCGTAATTGTCGTGCTACACCCCTCGCTGCGCTTATTGCTACATTTGTTGCCACCTTGGCGTTAGCGCAGCCACTGCGCGCGGAGGATTTGCTGCAATCTTACGAACTCGCCCGCGCGAGCGATCCGCAGCTGCAAATTGTGGATGCGCAGCGGAAAACTGCGGCGGAAGGCATCGTCCAGGCGCGCAGTGCGTTATTGCCACAAATTAACGCGACCGCAGGCTATCAGCACTCGAAAAATAACTTTCCGTTGAAAGATCCAATTTCCCGGGTTGTCGTCGGCTCAGGCACAGGCACCACGAACGCCAATAGCTATGGTGCATCGCTAAATCAAACGATCTATGACCACGCAAATTACACCCGCCTGAACGCGGCAAAAGCGCAAGCGCTGAGCGTAGACGCGACTTATCTTGCCGCCGAACAAACCCTGCTGGTGCGCGTCGCGACGGCTTATTTCCAAGTTTTAACCGCGCAAGATTCGCTGCAAAGCTCGCAAGCCGAAGAAAAAGCAGTGGGACGTCAGCTCGAACAGGCCGAGCAGCGCTACAACGTTGGCTTGACTGCAATTACCGACGTGCACGAAGCGCGCGCGCGCCACGACGGCTCGGTCGCGTCCGCAATTTTGTCGGAAAACGCGCTTGATGATGCCAAAGCTGCGCTGACTGAGCTGACCGGGAAAACTGTAGATTCCGTGGTCACCGTGCGCGCTGAGATCCCGTTGGTGCCGCCAGCACCGGCGGATTGGCAAACTTGGGTGGACAGCGCAATGCAGCACAGCCCGACACTGGCTGCCCGCCGTAATGACGCAGCAGCGAGTGAGGCGCAAATCGCAACCGCAAAAGCGGCGCGCTACCCGACCATCAGCTCGAGCTTTAACTACAACAACAATGGCAGTCGCTCCACCTCTGATTTAAGCCCTAGAAATGGCGCGCCCGGTGGCAGCGTGAGCTCCACCGACGACAGTGACGGATCCACTATTGGCATCAATCTCAACATTCCGCTGTTTTCTGGCTTCAATGTCAGCTCCCGCATCCGCCAAGCGGTGCTTGATTCCGAAGTTGCAAAAGATCGCCTCGAGCAAGAGCGCCGTACGATCACCCGCGCCACCCGAAATGCCTACCGTTCAGTGATCGCTGGCGTTAGCGAAGTCGGCGCACGCAAACAAGCGTTGGTTAGCGCCAAAAGTGCCCTGGAAGCGACTGAAGCGGGTTTTGAGGTGGGCACCCGCACAATTGTTGATGTGCTGTTGAGCCAACAAGTTTTGTTCCAAGCCCAGCGTGATTACTCCCAGGCGCGGCACAATTTTCTGGTCAACGGCCTGCGTTTAAAATCCTCAGCCGGCACAATTACCGTGGAAGATTTGAAAGCTGTGAACGCCCTGTTGACAGCGAATTGAACAGCGCTGTGAACTAAATCTTGTGGTGCACACGGTACACTGAGCGCAAGGTTACCGCATAACTCAGGAGCGCTATGTCCGCTGGAATAATTATTGTCGAACGCTCGAACACGTTGAGCCACTTGGTGCAGCGTACTTTGGGCGCGTCAGGGGTCAGTCCGCAGGCCGTTTTAAGTCAATATGGTGAAGCCGCAGCACACATTGATTCACATGAGGTCGCAGCGATTATTTTGGGCTCGCCACAGCGCAACAGCTCGGAGTTTGAAGCACTGTTGAGCTTTTTAAAAATTGGCGCCGGTAAAAACATTCCCGTGCTGCTGATGGCGAATGAAAAAACGCCGCAATTGGCACTGTGGCTGGGTGATCGAAGACTTGCGCAGACTTTGCTCTGGGCCAACTTTGGTCGCATTCCTTCGGCACTTAAAGCTTTGTTGCCGCTGTCAGAAGTCGCGCCGAGCGACGCTGGGTCACCGAACTTAAACCCGCCGCCATTGACGAAAACGGGTGCCGCAGCGACGGCAGCGGGCAGCAAACTCGCTGAGGCGAAACCCTTGCAACCAAGGGCAATTGATGCCAGCAAAACACACCTCATCCCGCGCCCGGTGGCAGCGCTGCCGAATGCAAAACCGCTGAATTTATTGTTTATTGATGATTCCCAAAGCGTGCGTTTTGCCTACAAACAAATGCTGCTCGGCCAGGGGTTTGAGGTTGATGTTGCCGCCTCCATCGCTGAGGGGCTAGCGAAAGCCAATACCGGCGCGTTTGACTTGATTATTGTCGATTATTTTCTGCCCGACGGCACCGGCGATCAGTTGGTGATTCAGCTCAAGGCCAATCCCAGCACTGCAAACATCCCGATTGCACTGATCACTGGCACCTACAAAGACTCGATCATTAAAAAATGCCTAGATGCTGGTGCGGTCGAGTGCATGTTCAAAAATGAAGTGTTGGATTTATCCCTGGCACGCATCAAAGCCTTGGGGCGCTCGATTGACGTGCAAAAACGAATCGAAACCGAACGCCTACGGCTGGATGGCGTATTGAATTCAGTGGGTGATGGCGTTTACGGCGTCGATGACGATGGCGTGGTGAGCTTTGCCAACCCGGCTGCACTTAAGCTGTTGGGCTTTGTAGGTGAAGACGAGCTAGTCGGCAAACGCGCGCATTTGATGTTTCATTTTGCCTCCGAAGATGGCGCGAGTTTGAGCGAGTTGACCTCACCGATCAGCAAAGCCTATGCCTCGGGCGGAAAACTAAGCGGCTTTGAGACGGTATTTTGGACGCGTGCCGGCGACCCGCTACCGGTCGAATGTTCGGTGGTGCCACTGGCAATTCAGAACAAACGCCAGGGTTCGGTTGTGGTGTTTCACAATATTTCTGAGCGTAAGAGCGCGGATCGCTTGCGCTGGGAGTTGAATCACGACGCACTGACGGGCTTGGCTAATCGGCGGCAATTGAGTCAAGCATTGGCGCAAGAAATCGATATGCGGCGTGAACGCGGTGGCTATAGCGCGGTGCTGCATGTGGATATAGACCGCTACGCAATTTGCCAGGAACACCTTGGGGAGAGTGTTGCGCAGCGGCTGTTAGTAGAAGTTGGACAGCGCTTAAAGGAGCGTTTGCGTGAGGGCGACGTGGTCGCGCGCTTAGAAGACGATCACTTTGCCATGCTGTTGACCGGCGTGCAGCTGGAGAATCTATTTACCATCGCCGATGGCTTTCGCGAGCTGGTGCACCAGGTCAATTACGCGCGTGCCGGTGTTGAAGTGATGCTGACTGGCACGGTGGGCGTGGCGATCATCAGCAAAGACACGCCGAGCGCCGAATACACCCTGGAACACGCGCGTGTCGCCTGCACCTTGGGCAAACGGCGCGGCTGCGATCAAACGCAAATCTATGTGTCCGACGCTGATGCGCGAATCGCGCGCGAGCTTGATGCGGGCTGGTCGATTCGAATCCGCGACGCCCTGCACGAGCAGCGTTTTGTCCTGCTGGCACAGCCCATTATGGGCATGGGCGGCATCAATGGTGAGGCGGACTTAACCGCGATCCAGGGCTTTCGCATTAACCCAAACGACACTGGTCAGCAAATTTATGAGCTGCTGATTCGCATGGTCAATCGTGATGGGCAGTGGGTTAGTCCGAGCGTGTTTGTGCCCTTAGCCGAGCGCGTAGGCCTGATGAATAAAATTGATTTGTGGGTGCTAACGCAAGCGGTGAAAACGCTCAGCGCGCTGCCGGCAAGCAACGATCGGCTCTGTTTCACGGTGAATTTATCGAACGTTACCTTACAAGATCCTGAGTCAATCAAAGCCATGGAGGAAATGATTCGCGCACATCCCGGGATTGGTGCGCGGCTGATTTTTGAAGTCACCGAAACCCGCGATATCGGCAGTCTGCACTCCGCTCGGCGCGCGATTCAAACCCTGCGCAAACTCGGCGCGCGCTTTGCGCTTGACGATTTTGGCACCGTCTTTTCTTCATTTAGCCACCTCAAGCACCTGCCGGTTGATTTTGTCAAAATTGAAGGCAGTTTTATTGCTAACTTGAGCGAATCAGAAACCGACCGCACCATGGTCGCCTCAATCACCAGCTTGGCACACGCACTGGGGCTGAAAGTGATCGCCGAACACGTCGCCAGCGGTGCCAGTTTGCGCTGGCTCAAAGGCTGCGGCGTGGACTATTCCCAAGGCCACTATTTGGGCGAACCCAAACCAGTTTTAGAATTGGATTGGGCCGCGCTGCTGGGATAGTTGTTTAAAACTCTAAAAATAAAACGCTGCCGACTTGAGTCTCGCCGCAAGGCGACACGGCAGACAAGTCTCGCCGCAAGGCGACACGGCAGACAAGTCTTGCCGCAAGGCGAAACGGCAGATGCATTAGCAGCGGTGTATCAGAACAAAAAACCTACTTCGCGTCGATTGCTGGAATGCGCAGCATTTGGCCTGGATAGATTTTATCTGGGTGGCTCAACATTGGCTTGTTGGCTTCAAAAATTACCGGGTATTTCGCCGCATTGCCATAGAACTCTTTCGCGATTTTGCCCAGAGTATCGCCCTTGACGACGGTGTAGCTTTTTGATGCCCAAGCGGCTTCTTTTGCCAACTCTTCTTTCGTCGGCAGCGCTTCTGCAGGCGGTGGTGGCGCAACGACATGCACTGCGGCGACTGCAGCCACAGGCGCGACAACAACCGGAGTTTTGTAGACTGGCGGTGGGCCAACCACAATACGGTCTTCGACTTTGTCCACACCCTCGACGTTGCCGACGGCTAGTACCACTTTTTCCTTGGTTGGCTTGTCGTCGACCCAACCCGACACCACCATCGTTTCGCCTTCCAACCAATAGTGCAGATGCTTGGGCGGCAGGCCGACTGAGGCGACGTGATTGGCGATAACGGTGGAAAGATTGGCGATTTCAGATGGCTTTTTGCCACCGAACAATTTGGCGCCAGCGGAGGCGATAAAGCTAAATAGACCCATTAGGTAATGCTCCAAAGTTGAGAAACCGCGTATTTTCACGCGGAGCAACACAATAGCGAATTTTTTGTTCAAACTCCGCCGCTAATGCAAACAAACTTCCGGAAAACTGCCACGCGCTATGACTGATTTAACGCCATCGACGAAAATGCATTCAAGCCGCGCTGTGCCAGCGACCTCACATCGCACGGTTATTTTGGCCTCAAGCTTAGGCACGCTATTTGAGTGGTATGACTTTTTCCTCTACATCACGCTGGCCGCACTCTTGGGCGGGCTATTTTTTCCGTCCGACAATCCCACCGCCGCCCTGCTGGCTTCACTAGCGACGGTCGGCGCCGGCTTTGGTGTGCGCCCTTTGGGTGCGATGTTTTTTGGCGTGCTGGGCGACAAAATCGGCCGGAAATATACCTTTCTGGCAACACTTACCTTGATGGGGCTTTCCACCGCCGCCATTGGCCTGCTGCCGACCTATTCCCAGGCCGGCATTTGGGCACCGATATTACTTTTGGTTTTGCGCTTGTTGCAGGGTTTGGCCTTGGGTGGCGAATATGGCGGTGCCGCGATCTATGTCGCCGAACATGCGCCAATGGGCAAGCGCGGGCTTTACACCAGCTGGATTCAAGCTTCGGTGGTCGGCGGATTCGTGCTAAGCCTGAGCGTGGTTTTAGCTTGTCGGGTCGCGCTCGACAAAGCCGCGTTCGAGGCCTGGGGCTGGCGCATTCCGTTTTTATTGTCGATCGTGATGTTGGCGATATCGCTGTATGTGCGGCTGAAATTATCCGAAAGCCCAGTGTTTCAGGCGCTAAAAGCCAAAGGCGAAACCGCGCGTCAACCCTTGCGCGAATCGTTTGCGACCTGGGCGCAGACGCGCACGATCTTGGCGGCGATGATCGGCATCGCCGCTGGCTTCACCGTTATTTGGTACACCGCGCAGTTCTCAACACTCGCGTTTTTAAAGCAAGTTGCGCTGGTTGACGATGTCAGCGCGACGCTGGTGAACGGCATCGCGATTACCTGCGCGGTGCCGTTTTTTATTCTGTTCGGCGCGCTCAGTGATCGCATCGGGCGCAAAAAAGTCATGCTGACCGGCTACGCGCTCACCTTACTTTTAATGTTTGGCCTGTTCAAACAAATCGGTGTCGCGGCCAATCCGGAGCTGAGCGTGGCGATGGCGAACGCGCCGGTCAGCATCGAAGGGCAAAACTGCGACTTTGATGTGTTTGCGAAAAAGCAAAGCACGCCCTGCGCCCAAGCGCTGGCATTTTTGACCGCGCGCGGCATTGGCTACAGCAAAACCGCCAGCAGCGACGCACCGGTCATTTTGCATGTTGGCGGTGCCAGCGTGGCGGGCTTTGATGCCGCAGCTTATGGCGCGGCGTTGAAGTCGGCGGGCTATCCGGAAAGCTCTGATCCAGCAAAACGCAATCTGGTGCTGGCCGGCCTGTGCATATTTGCGATGTGCGTGTTGTCCGCGATGACCTACGCGCCGGTTGCGGCTTTCATGGTCGAACTATTTCCCGCCCGCGTACGCTACACCAGCATGAGCGTGCCCTATCACATCGGCACCGGCTACTTCGGCGGCTTCCTGCCGTTTGTTAGTCAATACATGATCGTCAAAAGCGGCAATCCATTCGCCGGGCTTTACTACACGCTGACGGTGGTGGCGGTGGCATTTGTCGTGTGCGCGCTGTTTTTGCCGGAGACGTATCGGCGCAATATAGATTAGGTTTTCCGCACGCGTTGAATTCCAGGCGTTTTTGGACCGTTTGCAGCAGGCGTTGGGTTAGCACGCCGTTGTCGCCCGACAAAATCTTGGTTAAAGCTTCGCCTGCGCCCCATTCCGCGCCATAATCACGGCCTTTCCCGCCCAGCGCAAAACGGAGCCGCACCCATGACCGATTCCTTTCAAACCCAAGCCCAGCTTAGCTCTGGTGGCAAAACCTATCACTACCGCAGCCTAAAATCGCTGACGCCGAAGTACAATATGGCGCGCCTGCCGTTTTCCCTGAAGATTTTGCTGGAAAACCTGCTGCGCTTAGAAGACGGCGTGAACACCACGAAAGAGCAAATCGAAGCGGTGTTGACGTGGAATCCGACCAAGCAAAGCAGCGTCGAAATTCCCTTCATGCCGGCGCGCGTGGTGATGCAAGATTTCACCGGCGTGCCCTGCGTGGTGGACTTGGCGGCGATGCGCGATGCCATGAAAGCGCTGGGTGGGGATCCGAAAAAAATCAACCCGCTCATTCCGGCCGAACTGGTGATCGATCACTCGGTGCAGGTCGACAGCTTTGCCCGCGCCGATTCGCTGGATTTGAACGCCAAGATTGAGTTTGATCGCAATAAAGAACGCTACGGCTTTTTGCGCTGGGGCCAAGAAGCGTTTGATAATTTTCAAGTCGTGCCGCCGCGTACCGGCATTGTGCATCAAGTCAACTTAGAGTTTCTAGCGCGTGTCGCCTTCAGCACGGAAATCAACGGCCAGTGGCATGTCTATCCAGACACCGTGGTCGGCACCGATTCGCACACCACCATGATCAACGGCATTGGCGTGCTGGGCTGGGGCGTCGGCGGCATTGAGGCCGAAGCGGCGATGCTGGGCCAGCCGTCCACCATGCTCATTCCCGAAGTGATTGGCTTCAGATTGGCGGGCAAATTGCCCGAGGGTGCGACCGCCACCGACTTGGTTTTGACCGTGACGCAAATGCTCAGAAAACGGGGAGTCGTGGAAAAATTCGTCGAATTTTTTGGCCCCGGTTTGGATCATTTGCCGCTGGCTGACCGCGCCACCATTGCCAATATGGCGCCCGAATATGGCGCCACCTGCGGCATCTTCCCGATTGACAATGAATCCTTAAATTACCTAACCCTGTCGGGCCGCGACGCCGCACAAGTCGCACTAGTGAAAGACTATTACAGCGCCCAAGGCATGTTCCGCACCGCCGAATCACCAGACGCCGAATACACCGACGTGCTGCATTTAGATATGAAAGACGTATTGCCCAGCTTGGCCGGCCCCAAGCGCCCGCAAGATCGTGTCTTGCTGTCGGACATGAAGAAAAATTACGTCGTCAGCCAAGCCGAAATGGCCACCGCGCGCGCGGCAAAAACCAAATCCGCCAACCCCGGCCACGCCAGCGTCAGCGCCGCAGATTCTGCCAACGGCGCGGCTTATGAATTGGGCGACGGCGCCGTCGTGATCGCCGCGATCACCAGCTGCACCAATACCTCCAACCCAGCGGTGATGCTCGGCGCCGGTTTGCTGGCGCGAAACGCGGTAGCCAAAGGCTTGAAGCGTCAGCCGTGGGTGAAAACCTCGCTCGGGCCCGGCTCTGCGGTGGCCACCGAATACTACAAAAAGGCCGGCTTGATGAGTTCGATGGAGGCTTTAGGTTTTAACGTCGTCGGCTATGGCTGCACCACCTGCATTGGTAATTCGGGCCCGCTGCCCGTGGAGGTCAGCAAAGGCATTGCCGATGGCGATCTGATTGTCAGCAGCGTGCTCTCTGGCAATCGCAACTTCGAAGGCCGCGTGCACGCCGAAGTGCGCATGAACTATTTGGCGTCACCGCCGCTGGTGGTGGCCTACGCCATTGCCGGCACCACCAATATCGACCTGACCACCGACCCGCTCGGCAACGGTTCCGACGGCAAGCCCGTGTTCCTGAAAGATATCTGG
>JANNYO010000328.1:0-3668 GCA_031410115.1 Rhodanobacteraceae bacterium
GATCAAACTGGTCGACGCCGAAGTTTCGCCCAATGCGAAAGGTTCGGCGTCTTCATTTGTTAAAAATCGATTTCACCTGTTTGTAAAGAAGGCCAAACAGAAAGTGAATCAGGCGGGGCTTGGGTTTATCGTCGTGCTTGATGGCGATGTCGCGTGCGAGCGACACCTACAACCCCGCAGCCGCCGCCAAAATCGCCTCAACAGTAATGCCGAAATGCGCGTACAAAGCTTTGTCCGGCGCGCTGGCACCGAAGCTGCGCATGCCAATCACGGCGCCATCTAGACCGACATACTTATACCAATAGTCGGCGCTTGCGGCTTCTACAGCGATGCGTTTGCGACAGCTTTTTGGCAGCACGGATTCGCGATACTCGGCGTCTTGAGCGTCAAAGCGCGCGGTGCACGGCATTGACACTACGCGCGTGGCAATGCCGCTAGCATTGAGTTTTGCTGCGGCCTGCACCGCTAGATCAAGCTCAGAGCCGGTGCCGATCAAGATCAGCTGAGGCGCACTCGGCGTGTCGACCAAAACGTAACCACCACGTTCAATGGCGCTAATTTTTTTGCTGTCACGAATCTGGTGCGGCAAATTTTGCCGGGAAAAAACCAGCACGCTGGGGCCCTTGTGCTCGACCGCTAATTTCCACGCGACCGCAGATTCGACCGAGTCACACGGGCGCCAGACGTCTAAATTCGGCATTAAACGCAGGCTAGCCAAATGCTCGACCGGCTGGTGCGTGGGGCCGTCTTCGCCCAAGCCGATGGAATCATGGGTATAGACGTGAATATTCCGAATGCCCATCAGCGCACTCAGGCGCACGGCGTTGCGGGCGTAGTCAGAGAACACCAAAAACGTTGCGGTGTAGGGAATTAGGCCGCCATGCAGGGTTAAACCGTTGGCGATAGCGGTCATGGCAAACTCGCGCACGCCGTAATACACGTAGTTGCCGCCGGTGGCGGAATTGGCGTTCGTGCTGGCTTTGACGATGCTGTAGTTGGAGTGTGCCAAATCCGCTGAGCCACCGATCAGTTCGGGCAGTGCCGGCACAATGGCTTCGAGCACCATTTGGCTGGCTTTGCGACTCGCAATGCTGGTGCCATCTTGATCGAACTTGGTGATCAGCGCGGCAATCGTTGCGGCCCAATCGCTGGGCAAATCGCCGCGCATCACGCGCGCGAATTCGGTGGCAAGTTCAGGGTAGTGAGTTTGATAGCGATCTAATTTCAGGTTCCAGCCACTTTGCGCCACTTGCCCACGCGCTTTTGCATCCCAAGCGGCATAAATGTCCGCTGGAATTTCAAACGGCGCATCGCTCCAGCCGAGCTGCTGGCGCGCCAATTGCACCTCGTCTTTGCCCAATGGCGCGCCATGACTGCCTTCGCTGCCGGCTTTGTTCGGCGAGCCAAATCCGATCACCGTTTTCAGACAAATCAGGGTCGGCTTGTCACTCATCGTGGCGTTCGAAATTGCCGCTTTAATCGCGCTCGGATCATGGCCGTTCACGGCCGCAATAACGTTCCAGCCGTAGCTGCGAAAGCGCATTGGCGTGTCATCGGTAAACCAGCCGCCAACTTTGCCATCAATGGAAATGCCGTTGTCATCATAGAGTGCGATTAACTTATTTAAACCCAGCGTCCCAGCAAGCGAACAGGCTTCGTGGCTAATGCCTTCCATCAGGCAGCCATCGCCTAAAAACACCCAGGTTTTATGATCGACAATGTGATGTTCCGGGCGATTAAAGCGCTTAGCCAATACTTTTTCCGCCAGCGCAAAGCCGACCGCGTTCGCCAACCCTTGACCAAGCGGGCCGGTCGTGGTTTCCACGCCAGGGGTTTCAAACACCTCCGGATGGCCGGGGGTTTTACTGTGTAATTGGCGGAATTTTTTCAGCTCGTCAATGGCTATGTCATAGCCGGACAAATGCAGCAGCGCGTATTGCAACATCGAGCCGTGACCGTTACTGAGCACAAAGCGATCCCGATCTATCCAGGTTGGATCGCTTGGGTTGTGCTTATAAAAATCATTCCAAAGCACCTCGGCGATATCCGCCATGCCCATCGGCATGCCCGGGTGGCCGGAATTGGCCTGTTGCACAGCATCCATCGCCAACGCGCGTACGGCATTGGCAAGTTCGAGTCGGGTACGCATGGGTTTTGCTCAGCAGATTTAAAAAAGAAGCGGATTATGCCCACGCGGCGAACTGCGCGCTGCGTTTTTTCTGGGTAGAAGTCGCGCGCGCGCGACACGGCAGCCAAGTTGAAGCTACCCGCGCGTGTGACTAGGTCGCGGTGAGCTGGCTGATTTCACCATCAATCCCGCCGAGCCCCAATCCATAGCGCTACCACCAGCGTCAGCACACCCGCCAACACACTGATCGCGGCGCGCTTTGCAACCGGCATCGGTGTTGCGGTCACTGGCGTTGCCGTGACTGACATTGAAGTAGCGGGTGTCGGGTTAGCCGGTGTCGGGTTAGCCGGTGTCGGGTTAATGGGTGCGGCTTTCGACAATTTGGGTTTGGCCGCAACTACCGCTGCTTGATCTATCGTTGTGGGCTCAGGCGCAGGCGCGGGCGCAGGCGTAAGCGTAGCCACAGGTTGACTCATCGCAGTGGGCGCGCTGGTGGCAAAAAATGGCAAACACAACAGTGGTAAAAAGCTCAAAACCTGCCGCAAGTTTGCGTTTATTTGTGGGTACATTGAACAGCCTCAACGGTTTTAACGACAGTTTAGCGCGCGGCTGCCAAAACTAGGCTGGACACAGTACGATTTGCTGCTCAGGTTTTATTGGATTGGGCAAAAATGCTGTACGTATTGATCGGGCGCGATGCGCCGAATAGTCTGGCGGCGCGCGCTGTCGCACGACCCGCGCATCTGCTGCGTGTGCAACATCTACAGGATTTAGGCCGCTTAGTTTTAGCCGGCCCTTTGCCCGCAATTGACAGCATAGACCCAGGCCCAGCGGGCTTTGTCGGTAGTTTGATTGTGGCTGAGTTCGAATCTATCGCGGCCGCGCGGCTCTGGGCGAACGACGACCCCTACGTCGCGGCGGGCGTGTATCAAAACGTTGAAATTTATCCATTTAAGAAAGTGCTGCCATGAGCAGCGCGAGTGGACAAGCCCGCGTCAAACTAATCACTGAGGCACTTGGCGTACTTACGCCTAGTCATTTGGAGGTCATCGACGATAGCGCACGCCACGCTGGCCATGCGGGTGCGGCGACTGGGCTCGGGCATTTTAATCTGGCGATTGCATCGGCAAAATTTGTCGGCATGAACGCGCTTGCGCGGCACCGTGCGGTCTATGCGGCGCTGGGAACTTTGATGCAAAGCGATATTCATGCCTTGAGTATCCAGGCCAAACTTCCGAATGAACCCTTTTGATGCGCAACCTGCCAAAAGCCCATCCGTGCGATGGCGCACTACCGTTTTTAGAAAATTGGAGCACTAAGATGTTGATCGACAAACGCATAAAACCTGCTGCGCGCTTTAGCGTATTCATCGCGCTGGTCTGCCTGAGCTTTGCCTGTTCGCGCGCGCCAGAAACCACGGCGGATGCGAGCGAAACGCCGAGCGCCGCGATCATGCGTGCAACAGACTTTCCGGTTGCAAACGCATTTATGAAGGTCAACGGCGAAGCGGTTGATCGCGCGCTGGTGTTGGCCTACGCAA
>JANNYO010000329.1:0-4949 GCA_031410115.1 Rhodanobacteraceae bacterium
CTTCAATTCCAATCTAGCGCGCGCCGCTGAGGGTGGAAATCCCGGCAGCACCTTAGGTGCCCAGCGGCTTAATGTTTTCAACCGCGCGGCGCAAATTTGGGGGCAGTTTTTAGACAGCTCTGTCACCACGCAAATTGCCGCAACCTTTGATGATCTAACCCCGTGCACCAGCAGTGGCGGCGTTTTGGGTGGTGCGGGCACCACGAGTTTGTATCAAAACTTCCCGAATGCGCCGTTTTCCAACACCTATTTTCCCGCGGCGCTGGCGAATAAAATTCGGGGTGGCGATGGCAATTCTGGCGCTGAAATCCAAGCGCAATTTAATTCCCTCGTGGATACCGCCTGCTTGGGCGCCGGCACGCGTTTTTATTACGGTCTAGACAACGCTACGCCTGCCGGGACGGTGAATCTTTTGGTCGTGGTACTGCACGAAATCGGCCATGGTTTGGGCTCCGCCAGCTATGCCGACGAGGTCACAGGCGCGTTTGCCAACAATGTTCCTGACATCTGGGCGCGCTTTATGTATGACGCAGCCCAGCAGAAAACCTGGTTTCAGATGTCCAATTCCGAGCGCGCCAGCTCGGCGATCAATAGCAATTTATTTTGGGACAGCCCGAGCATGCAGGTCGCGGCCCCTGGCTATTTGAGCGCTGGCATTAGCGCCAATCGCGTGCGTTTATTTGCGCCAACAACATTACAGCAGGGCTCGTCGGTATCGCACTTTGACACCACGGCCAGCCCAAATTTATTGATGGAACCCGCGATCAACGCCGGCATTCCGCTGACGCTGGATTTAACCCGCCAACAGCTGCGCGATATCGGTTGGTTTCGCGACAGCAATTCGGATGGCGTGGCGGATACGATCACCAATGTGCAGCCCAGCGGCAACGCGGTTGGATTGGGCACGACAACAAATATCACCTGGACGAATCAGGGCGGCTTCAATAAAAATGTCACTGTCGAGCTGTCGCTTGATTCGGGCTTGACCTACAGCCCAATCACCACACCCGCGCAGCCGCTGGCGGGTATCGTTAACACCGGTAGCACCGGCAGTTTTAGCTGGAATGTGCCGAGCAATATTGCCACGACGACCGCGAGAGTTCGCGTGCGCGAGTTCGATTTTGCTGATTTGGTCGGGGCCTCCAGCAGCAATTTCAGCATCACCGTCGCCAATACCTCTCCGAGCGTAACGCTCAGCGCCGCACCTGCGCGCCAGCAGGGCAGTACTGCCAGTAGCGCGGTGATCGCCACCGTCAGCGATGCGCAAACCGCCGCAGGCAGCTTGACGGTCAGCACCATTAACGTACCGGCAAGCTTGACCCTGGGCACGCCGGTCAACACCGCGGGCAGCGTCAGCTTGAACATTGCGGCTGGCTGCACCGCACCCGCGAGCAGCACATTTGGCCTGCGCGTCACCGACGGCGGCGGCTTGAGCACCGATCAAATCATTACCGTCAACGTCAGTGCAAACACCGCGCCGGTGTTGACGTATGCAACTGCAAACGTGGTCAATGGCGGCAATTTAGCGGTCAATCCGGCTACCGGCCCAAGCGACAACGGCACCAGTGTCCAGTCCATTCTGGGTTTTGGCAGCTACAGCGGAACCGCCGCAATAACCGCAGCGGGCGTCGTCAATTTAAGCAACGCCCAGCCCACAGGCAGCCACACCATCACAGTGCGTGCGCTCGACAACTGCAACGCCGCCACCGATGTCGCGCTCAGCGTCAACGTCGGCCCACTCAACACCGCACCGACGTTTGCCGCAGCCGCTGCCATCACGCGCACCCAGGGCGAGCAAAACACCACACCAGTGGCGCTCGGCACCGTCAGCGACGCGCAAACCGCCGCCGCCAGCTTGGTGGTGACACAAATTGGCGGCGGCACTGCAAGCGGCGTGACGTTGAGCAATCTGCTCAACAGCGCTGGCAACGTCAGCGGGCAAATCAGCGCCGATTGCAACGCCACCAGCGGCACACTGCGCATTCAAACCAGCGACGGATCACTCAGCACAATCGCTAACGTCACGGTCAATATCATCAACAATATGCCGCCGGTTTTCGGCACTTACGCGCCGCAAGTATTAGCGCTCGGCGCCAGCACCAGCGTGATCCCGTCTGCCCCGCCGAACGATGCCAGCCCGATTCAAAGCGCCAGCGCGCAGATTGATCCATCCGGCTTTACCGGCACCTTTAGCTTCGTCGCGGCAACCGGTGTGGTGAACTTAAACAATGTTGGCCCGGCGAATACTTTCACGATAACCATGTTCGCAACGGATAGCTGTGGTGCCGTGGGTTCGCGCAATTTCACCGTGCGCATCGATGCGGATCGATTGTTTGGTAATGGCTTTGAGTGAGGTGCTGAGGCGCGCTAGCTCTTTCAAGCCTCGTCATTGCGAACGCAGTGAAGCAATCTCAGTATGCCTAGCTTGAAATACAAGATTGCGTCGCTGCGCTCGCAATGACGAAGTTTACGGGCTCAGCTGAAGCCGCGGGTTCATGGTCTCAACAATCGCTTCGCGGCGGAAAACGCGCAATTGCGATACAGCAAACGAGTCGTGCCTTACTTTATCTGCATACCAGCCTACGATGAGGAAACTACTCGTTTTTTTGATAGGAACCCAACGACTTAATCACCAACCCGATGCCCGCCGCCAGCATGCCCAACATCAGTAAGGTATTGAACAAACTGGTCGGTTGAAAATAAATCCGCAAATTCATAATGATGCCGGTAAAAATGATCACCACGCCGATAAAAACCAGCGCGTGGCCCCAGAATGATTTGCCATTCGCAAACAAAATCACCATGCCGAGCAGAAATGGAATCAGGGACAGTCCGAAACTGTTGTAGCCGTAAATACTCCACACGCCAGAGGTGACTTCGACCTGTTGCGTCAACCAATAGGCACCCGCAACTGTCAGCGCCAAGCCGATAAAAAATGTGCCCAAGCCGCCCGGCGTGCCGCCGGCACCGACCGTTTGCTCACTCAAATCATTTGCATCACGCGCCATATTGGTTACTCCGTCACATTGATTAGAAACATATTTTGCCTATGCAAAATGCACAGCAGTCACTCGAAGCCATCGCGCAACAGGGCGTCCGTTGCCAAAACCATGCACGTGCCGGGAAGCTGCGCATGAGTGAGTTCGACATCGTCAACGAACCAACCGAGCAAGCCGGCGGCGACGCTACTGCCGGTGGCGAGCAAAAATCGGAAGCGCACGTTGTTGCCCGCTTGCGCAGAAAGATCAACACTAAATTGGCCCCAGTTGCTTTGCGCGCCATTAAAAATCGCCCGACCAATCGGCAAGCCGCAGGCGTTACCCGCTTGAGAAATCACGCCCGGTAGCGCGCCGGTAAACGTCGCAGCCGACCACGGGCCGCCGTTGATTGAAATTTCCAGCGTGCCGCCATCGCGACCGCCGACCGGCAGGCCGTGTTTCGTCCAAAATGAAAATACCGATATTTGCCCCGTGCTTAAACGTAAAGTAGGGGTTTCAATGCTCAGGCAATAGTTCGAGCCGATCGTCGATTCATAGCTGCGCAGGCCAGTGTGCGCTTGCGTAGAGTTGATATGCCAGCCAACGTGCTCAGGTGCATCGGGTGCACGTGCAAGTTCAGGCGCGCCGGTTGCACCTTCGCCTAAAATCGGGTCACCAATTTCTGCGCCCGTCATAAAAGCACCGTCGCTCAAGCTGCCGGTGGCGCTAGCGCTCAACAAAAACTGATTCGTTTCCTCATTACCTGATAGCGCATCTTTGGCGCGCACGATGTAGCTCAACTGATTCGCGTTTGGCGCTGCCAAACGGGTGCCGGTTGCGGCACTAACAGTCGCCACCAAGTTGGCAGCGCTGGGCGCAAACAGCGTGTCGTTGCCGCGATAAATATTATAGAGCGTGCTGCGTGCACAGCTTGAATTCGCCGCCGCCCAGGTCAAATCAACCGCGCAATTCGGCGTCAATGCACTGTTCGCCCCAGCGACGCCATTAAAGCGCGGTGGCGCGGTGCAGCTGCCCGTTGGGGTTATTTCCACACATGCACTATCACTGCTTATTGGGCAGGCGTTGGCACTGTCATTGCTTTGCACGCGATACCCCAAAAGTGTGCTGCCCGATGCTGATGCATCTAAAAAAACGCCGGTACTCAAGCCACTTGCAAGCGTTTCAAACGGCCCAGCACTGGCACCGCAACCGCCAATCGCGCGCTGCACGCGATATTGCGCACCCGCAATTGGCGTCCAACTAACGTTGACCTGATTGGCACTCGGTGCGGCCACGCTCAGCGCCGCCGGTGCGGCGGGTGGCGCACAGATGTTTGGGCGCACAACAAACAAACCCTCGGCGATGCCGCTGAGCGCTACCCGCCCGCTGGCAAAAAATGGATAGTTACCCCAATTGCCGTTGAAAGTCGCGCCATCGTTGCTCGGGTAGATATCAAAAAAGCCAACCTCGGTCATTTGCGCTGCCGCCAGATTGGTCAGGCTTAAAATGCGCAAGCCTGAGGTGTAATTACTTTCGAAAACAAAGTTGTTCTTGATGTAGAGGTTGTGATCAATCGCGCGGCGCGGATGCACGAACGCGCCTTTCAGCACCGGCGCATCAATATTGCTGTAGTCAAACACGTAGGTTTTACCGTTGTTGCCGCTGTTTTGCTCATCGGTTTCGTCGTTCAACAGCGCATAGCGAAAATCCGGCGTAAACCACGCTTGATGCACATAGCCAACACCGGCGTAGGTGATGCTGGATAGCTGTATCGGTGGTGCGGCTTTATTGCTGACATCTACCGCCACTAGCGCGTCGACGTCGGCTGCCAAGCACAGCTCTTTACCAACATGCTCAGAATCCGGGCCTTGATAGTTCCAACACTGGGTTTCGTGGGTGTAGCCATCTTGACTAAAGCAACCGGCAAACACCGGCTGCACCGGGTTGCGAATATCGACCATATGGATGCCG
>JANNYO010000330.1:0-8324 GCA_031410115.1 Rhodanobacteraceae bacterium
GGTTGCCGTTCGCGGCGATACTGGCGCTGAAATCTGGTCACGCACAGAGTTTACCCTGTCACATTTTTCTGCTTTAGCAACGGGCGATATTGATAATGACGGTCTGCCCGAAATTATCGCTGTCAGCCGCTATCGCGAAGAATTATTTGCCTTTGAACACGACGGCACCCTGAAATGGCGCGTGCGTATCAATGGCCCTGGTATTCCGCGTCCGCTTATTCCGCCGCCGCCCTCGGTGTGGGATCAGCCGATTATTGTCAATCTTGAAGGTGACCAAGAGGCCGAGATATTGCTGGGCAAACGCGCGTTTCGTGGTGCCACCGGCGAGCTATTGTGGACCGGCGATTTTGATGAAGGTGGCAGCGGCGGCGGCAAGCCCGAGCTGTTCCCGCTTAAGATTGCCTATGGCGTCGCCTCGATTGCCGCTGACGTGGACTTGAACGGCGTGATGGAAGTGATCGCGGGTCGTACGCTTTATGATTCCCGTGGCAACACCGTTTGGCATCGCGGTGATATCTATAACAAGGTTGGCTTTGACGTCAGCAATGTCGCGATAAACGAGGCTGGCTTCAATGCCGTCGGGAATTTTGATACCGATAACTTTGCCGAAATTGTGCTTGCCATTGGCAATGAGCTTTGGCTGCTAGAACACACCGGTGCCACTATTTGGGGGCCAAAAGCGGCGCCTGATGGCACCGCAATGGGCGCGCCTACCGTTGCCGATATTGACCAAGACGGCCTGCCTGAAATATTGATATCTAGCCTCGGCAAACTGACCGCGTTTGAGTCCGACGGCACGGTGAAGTGGACGAAAGACATTGAGGATCCTTCTGGTTCCAGCAGTGCTACGGTGTTTGATTTCCAAAACGATGGTAATTTGGAAGTGGTGCATACGGACGAGAAAAATCTGCGCATCTTTGATGCCAAAACCGGCAACCAGCTGTATTTCACCTTCAATAAGTCACCCACGGTATATGAGTACCCGATCGTTGCCGACGTCGACGGTGATAAGGAAGCGGATATTGTCATCACCAGCTTTGAATCCGATAGCGGCGTCCAAACGCAGGGCGTGCGCGTGTTAGAAGCAACCGGTGGCGCTTGGGCGGACGCGGGTTCGGTATGGAGCTCGCACGCTTTCCATATCGATAACGTGCGGGAAAATTCGACGATTCCCCTGCTCGAAACGCCGTCTTGGCTGACGCATAACAGCTATCGCGTGCAGCAAAGTCCGTACCCAGATCCTTTGGGCATGCCCGATTTTAGCGTTGGTGATCTGCGTTTGATTGATCGCGGCCCCGGGCAAACGCCGATCGCACGGGTGCGCGTGGGGAACGCCGGCCCGGTGGATGCGCATTCGCCGGCACTGCTTGGGCTGTATCGGGGTGACCCAGCCGCCGGCGGCACGCTGATTCGTCAAGTGCGCTTAGATACCTTACAACCATCACGGTTTCAAGTTGTGGAATTAGGCGAGGTCAATTTGACCGGCTCGGGCCAGCTGTTTGCCGTGGTGGATCAAGGCAACCTGGCGCGCGAATGTCGTGAGCAAAATAACCAGCGTGCGATTGCCTTCAGCGCCATCAACGGCCTGGGCGATCTAGGCTTGAGCACCGATAAGCTCAGCTACCGTCCGGGTGAGCAAGTTGTGGCGCGCGCGACGGTGCTCAATCAAGGGGCACTGCCGGCAAATTACAGTGTTACTTGGCTCATTCGCGATGGCCAAAACCGCGTCACCGCAACACTCATCAATGAAGCGTTCGACAATTTGGCGGCGGGCGCAACCCAAGTTCGTGCGCAAAATTGGAATAGCACCGGCACGCTGGCCGGAAGCTATGTGCTGAGCGGTCAGCTGCGTAACGCGGAGGGTGTGGTGATTGATACCGCGACCGTCAGCTTTGCCATTGCCGGCGACAGTGCCGGTCCTGCCGGCGGCATTTCGGTGCGCCCAACCAAGGCAGTATATGGCACTTTAGAGGTGCCGCAATTGCTATTGCGGCTGCAAAATCTGTCCTCCAGCGAAGTTATCCGCACACCGGAAGCGCTGATCCGCGTGACTGGCCCGAGTGGTTTTAATTTGGAAACCACCCTGCCTTATGCGGACTTGTTCACAGCTGCCACATTGAACGCTGAGTTCGTGGTGCAGGGCGCGCGCGCGAATGGCAACTATGCCGTGGTGGCGCAGCTGCGCTCGCGCTTGAACGGCTTTCTGTACGCAACAGATAACACCAGTTTTGAGATTCGAGTGGCATCGACGCAGTTGATCGAAGGTGTCGTAAACGTCGCGCGCGCCAGCTTGCCGGTTGGTCAAACGCAAAGCTGCTTGTTTACCGTACGCAATCGCGGTAGCGCGGTTGCGAGCAATGTCGCACTGCGCAGGCGCGTCGTGGAGCTCGATACGGGTGTTGAGCGACTCAACACCGCCTACACCAGCACCATCGTGCCCGGCACTGATTCTGTCGTCAGCCAAGATTTTGCCACCACCGGCTTTAGTCCAGGCGATCACGCTTGCCTGCTGGAGGTTCAAGAGGGCAGCGTTTGGCGCTTGTTAGCCTCGCAAGCATTTATCGTTGAAGGTTCATTGTTGCCGGGCATTGTTGTGGTACCGACGCAAGGATTGCGCACCAGCGAAGCCGGGCAAACCGCCAACTTCACCGTGCGCCTGGCAACCGCCCCCAGTGCGTCAGTCACCATCGCACTGACCAATCCTGACGCCACCGAGTTTGCCTTGTCAGCAGCTCAGCTGGTATTTACGCCTAGCAATTGGAGTGATCTGCGCACCGTCACGGTTACGGGTGTCAATGATGACCTGAGCGACGGCGACCAAACGGGCGTCATTCGCGTGGAGCCCGCAGTCAGTGCGGATGTAAATTACAGCGGGCGCGATGGCGACGATGTGTCAGCGACCAATCTGGACGATGACGGGCCATCGATCCGCGTCAGCCCGGTGGCGATTGATGTTGCCGAAACCGGCAGTACAGCGGTTGTCAATATCAGTGTCAACACCGAGCCCACCGCCGCCGTCACCATCGCGGTTAGCAGCAGCGATAGCAGCGAGTTTGCATTAAGCGCCACTAGCGTCACGATCACGCCGCAAAACTGGCAAGTGCCGCAGGCGTTAACGGTGACGGGCGTTGATGACACCGAGCTAGATGGCTTGCAGATTGGCGCAATTATTACTGCGCCAGCAGTTTCTAGCGATCCGCGCTACAGCGGCTTAAACCCAGCCGACGTGGTGGCGCGCAATGCAGACAATGAGCTACCCGGCATTATTGTTGAACCCACCAGCGTCACCACGCGCGAATCTGGCACGGCGCAGAGCGTGCAGGTGCGGCTCAATGTTGCGCCTACTGGTGCCGTCACGATCCCGATTGGCACTGTGGATAGTTCCGAGTGGAGCGTGTTGGATTTGAACGTTGTCCTCAATGCCAGCAATTGGCAGCAGGGGCGCACCATTGTGATTACGCCGGTTAATGACGACGACTTCGACGGCGATCAAACCGGTTTGTTGCGTCTACTGCCTGCCACCAGCAGCGATATTCGCTTTAATGGCATTGATGCCAGCGATGTCGCCCTGACCAATTTGGATGATGACGGTGCACAGATTATTGTCGAGCCCATTAGCGGCCTTGTGGTCAGTGAAAATGGCAGCACGGCAACATTTCGCGTGCGCTTGACGTTGGCACCCACAGCCGCAGTGCAGCTTGCACTCAGCAGTGGCGACAGCACTGAATTTAGTGTGGCACCGAACCAACTCACCTTCACTCCGACTGCGTTTGGCGATCAAATCGTCACGGTCACGGGGCTGGACGATGCCGAATTGGATGGCAATATCGTCGGGCAGATTATTACTGCCGCCGCCACCAGTAGTGACGAACGCTACAACGGCATCAATCCGCCGAATGTGCTGGTGACCAATATCGACAATGAAACCGTGCAAGTGTTGGTCACACCCAATGGCAGCATCGCCACCAGCGAAGATGGCACCAGTGCCGCGATCACGGTGCGTTTGAGTGTCGCACCCACCAGCGAAGCACGCATCACGCTGAGCAATAGCAACGCGGGCGAATGGCGTCTAGATCGCAGCGCGCTGATCTTCCCGGCGGGTACGGTTGAGCAGACCGTGATCGCGACTGGCGTCAATGATTTTGTTATTGACGGCGATATACTAGGTGTCATTGGCCTAGCCCCGATCGTTAGCACCGACGTGCGCTTCAATGGCATCGATCCGGTGGACGTTCCTGCCATCAATCGCGACAATGATGTAGAAGCGGCGTTCATCATTGCGCCTACCGGTTTGCTCACCACCACTGAAGCGGGTGGCAGCGCATTTTTTGACATTCGCTTGAGCACCGAGCCCAGCGCCGATGTCACCGTGCCGCTGTCGAATTCCGATGCTACCGAGTTCAGTCTGGATCGCACCCAAGTGCAGTTTGATCGAGCCGACTGGCAAACGCCGCGCCGGGTCGTCGTCACCGGGGTCGACGATGCCCTGGTCGATGGCGATATTGAAGGCTTGATTGCACTGCTGCCGGCGCAGAGCGCGGATGCACGCTTCCAGGGCATTGATGCGCCCGATGTGCGCGTCATCAATTTGGATAACGACACGCTCGCACCGGCGCAAGTGCGCGTGTTGGCACCCGATTTAACCACCTCTGAAGCCGGTGATACCGGGCGCCTAGAGATTTCGCTCAACCGCGCGCCGACCGGCACGCTGCCCGTCATCATTGGCATTAGCTCAAACCGCACCGATGAAACGATAAGTGACCCGGTGGCGATTCGTTTTGACGCCAGCAACGCCGGCAAAACGCGCGTAATCACGCTGCACGGCGTTGATGAGTTCATTGACGATGGCGATCAAGCGGTGGAATTAACCGTGCGCGTGTTGCCTGGTAGCGATGCTGATTTCCTCACGCTTGCGCCGCAGCGCTTTACGGTCAGCAATTTGGACAACGATACCGCAGCGGTCAGCTTAACGTTAACCGGGCCTGCAACGATCGTCGAGGGCGAGTCTAGCCAGTTGGCGCTGCGCCTGGGCTCAATGCCCACCGCCGCCGTGCGCATCGAGTTGGAAGCCTTGATTCGCGCCCCTGGCCTGCCGAACGATATGAACTTCACGCTGCTGCCGAGCGTTATTGATTTTGCCCCGGCACAGTGGAATCAAGCACAAACCATCACCTTGCGCACCACCGACAATTTGCTCCTGCGTGGCGATCGAACGATTGAGGTTCGGGTCAAGCGCATTATCAGTAAGGATGCGCTCTATCCGCCCTTGACCGCTTTGCCAGTCGCGGTACTGGTGCGTGAAGCCGGGCAAGTGCTTATTCAAGTGCCGCTTGGTGGCGGCATCTGGTTATTGGCACTTTGCCTGATATTGTTAGGCAGCGTAGCAAGCCAGCGGTCAGCGGACGCATTGCGCAGCCACCATGCGCACGGGCGGCGCAACCAACAGACAAACGACTTTCGGAGCGCAGCATGATCCCAAATATTTACCCCAGGCGGCATGCTGCCGAGAACAGCAAAACCCGAGCGGCGATGCCCAGCAACGCTGAAACCAGGCCGTTGCCTGCCAGAGCGCACCGCCTGCCGAATGCCTTGACGCGGCGCTTTGAGCTCGCACCGCTGCGCGGCTTAGTCGAGTTTTTACAGCGCGGCCTGCTCAGTGCTGGCTTGGCGGTGTTGCTAGCGATCTCGAGCGTATCGGCGCCGGTGGCGGCACAAAACAATCAGCCTAGCGTTAAAGCCACAGCGGTGGACGCTGCGCCAGCGCCAGCGGTGAACAATGCGCGTGTGGAAGATATCAAGCGCATTGCCGACGAGCTTGAACTGATTTGGGCTGAGCTGCGCCGCTTGCGCCCGCTCGGCACGGCAGGCTTGAGCGCACTCGACATCGCCAAGCTGAGCGGTGATTTAGAGGCCAACGCCTTCAGCAGCAAACTATTGCTGCGCTTTGATGCCTTGGGCGATATTGAGCGTGCGATTGAGCAGCAGTTTAGCGATGAAGCGCGCGAAATTGCAGCGGCGAACCTGCCCGCTGCGGTGCAGGCACGGCTAGATTCCGTGCGCGCCGAAACGCTGGCACAGGCGCTGAAATTTCGCGCGCTCTTAAATGCCTTGCGCGCACCCGCGCAGCAGCGAAACAGCGTCGCAAGCGCTACCGCATTGACAGCGCTTTTGGACTGGCAGGCATTGCAGCCCACGGCGAAAGGCTTTCGCGCCTTGGGTGCAAAAGATTTGCCGACCCAGTTTGTGCGCAAAGCCGCCGCCGCGCAGCCTAGCGCTAGCTTTCCAGTCATCGCAGCGGTCGCGACCAAAAGTACAAGCCCGCTTGCGACCAGTCCGCTTGTGGCCTCAGTACCCGCACCGAATACCGCCAAAGCATTTACCGATCCACCTACACCGGCCGATTTAGCCGAAACCATTGAGGTGCGCTTTACCCCTGAATTAGATGCGCTGTTGCAGACGCTTTCGACACCGGTGGCGATCAGCAATTATGTTTACAACGAAATTGAGTTCGTTCCGACCTGGGGCTCAACCCAATCGGCGGCGATGACGCTGCGCAATCGTCGCGGTAGTGCCGCAGATATCGCGAGTTTGACGCTGGCGCTGCTGCGTAAAGCCGGTATTCCCGCGCGTTATGCGCACGGTTTGGTCGAGCTGCCGATTGAGCGTCTGCAAAACTGGCTGGACGTCAAATCACCGACCTTGGCCTTAGACATTATTCAATCCGGCGGCGTTCCAAGCGTTGGCGTCACGGCGGGCGGGCGCTTGAATGCGGTGCGTTTTGAGCACGTCTGGGTGGAAGCGTATCTTGACTTCATTCCCTCACGCGCTGAAATCAATCGCACGCCTGACCAATGGGTGCCGATGGATCTAGCCTACAAGCAATACACGCAAACCACCGCGCTGCCGATCCTGGCGGACGTAAATCCGGCACGTTTACAGGCGCTGCGCAGCTTTGCGCAAAACCTACAAATCGAACCGATTGGGCGCGTGCGCGGCTTTAATTTTGATCAATTAGCCGCCGACAACAACGCCGCCGCAAAAACCGCAGTCGACGGCTATTTGGCGCAAAACCCTAACCTGCTCAGCGATGATTTGTACGACCGTAGGCTAGTCCAGCGCAACGACGCCGAATTTATCGCAGGTAGTCTGCCAATGACGCTGCGCTCCAGCGTGGTGCAGCGCTACAGCGAGCTGCCCAATACTTTGCGCCACAAAGTGCGGGTGCAATTTTTTGCCAACGAATTCGCCCTGAATAGCGATTCGCCCACGCATGAGCTAGAAATACCGCTGGCGCGTGTCGGCACCAATACCCTGAGTCTAGATTACGACGCTGCCACCGCAGCCGATGCCGACGCATTGGCGACTTTAGCCGCCAGCAACGCCGCGCGGCTGAATCCCTCACTGATCAATGTGCGCACCAAATTGCGCCTGGGTAGTGAGGTGTTATTTGATGCCGGTGTCACCCGCATGGGCCTCGCAAATTACATGCGCGTTGATATGCGCTTTCCGAATGGCTACATCAGCAATACCGAAGCTGCCAAAATCATCACCGGCAGCCCCACCGTGTTGGTGTTCAATCAAGCCGGCATCACCCAAAAGCGTGCCGAACGCGAGGCCGTCAGTCTGCCCAACGGTGCCGCGCTCTATGATGTCAAGCAAACGCTGTATTTGGGCGGTTTGACCTATTGGATGCTGCACGACTACACCGATGACTCAGTCGCCCGCAGCGCCGGTGGCCGGGCCACACGCTTGCCCAGCGTTGGGTTTTTCTCAATGCCCTATCAAGTGCGCTACTTTTTCGGCATTCCGCGCACCGGCTTTCAAGTCGGGCGCAGCACCGATGTCAAAGCCGCGACCGTGGCGTTGTCCGTCGCTAACAACACTGACTTTGCCGCACTTGCACTGCGCGTGGGTGCCTTTGGCTCAATGGCAGAAAGTGCGAATTGGGCGCTGTTGAATGGCGGCGGCGGCGGGCAAGGCTTAGGTTTAACCACCACCTCGATCTTAAAAATCGCGATCGATGAAGGCCAAGGCTTGTTTCAGATTGGTCAAAGCAATGTCGATGCCGCACTCGCATCAATGAACCTATCGGTGGATTCGGAAAACGAAATTCGCAGCGCAGTCAACCAAAACCAGATTGTCATTGCGCCCGAGCGCGATATTCGCTATCGCGACTGGACCGGCACCGGCTATGTCGTGTTTGATCCAGTTAGCGGCAGTTCCCTCCAGCGCGTCGAGGGCGGCTTAGCGGGCGGCATTGAATGGGGCTGCATCGCGGTCGCGGTGGTGCTGAAAATTTTATGCGACAAAAAGATTTTGGCGCG